>JAXMMN010000205.1:0-7932 GCA_034366485.1 Bdellovibrionales bacterium | reverse complement strand
TAGTAGTACAGCGAAAGAACCAAGCGCTGTCGCTCTGGCAATTCTTCGATGGCTCCTGTGATGACATCTTTGACCGACTTCAGGTTCAACTGAATGTAGGGATTGGCGACCTTCACGTCTTCCAAAAGCGACATCAAAGATTTTTTGTCGACATTCGAAAAGGACGCAATTTCGTCGATCGACAAAACTGATACCGGGCGCACCTGATTCACAAGTTCGAAAAATTCATCCAGCGTCATGTTGAGCTTCGACGCCACTTCTTCATCCGTTGCCTGACGGCCCATTGCGGCCTCAAGATCAGCAACTGTCTTATCAAGAAGCTTCGCCTTATCACGCACCGATCGCGGAACCCAGTCTTGTGCGCGGAGTTCATCCAAGATGGCTCCACGAATACGAAACTCGGCGTACGTTTTAAATTTGTTGTCGCGTGTCGGATCGTACTTCTCGATCGCATCCATCAGTCCGATGACACCACTTGAGATGAGATCATCCAGCTCGATATTTGAAGGAAGACGGACCGCGATTTTTTGTGCGATGAACTTAATCAGCGGCGTATATTCACGGATGAGTTCTTCACGCTCCTTTGGGTTCAGGCGCGTGGGCTCTTCCTTATACTTCTTGAGTAACGAGTTATTCATCATTCCCTCATTTTTCCTTCGAGTAACACTTTAAGGTTACTCTTTTCGCCGGGCCGTTTGAAGTCCTGACTGTTTCATGCCAGACCTCGCGGAACTTAAGAACAACCTGGCCTCGCCCTCTGGCCTGGTGTTTTAAACTAGCTGAGGCGAAGCTATGCTGCGCCGATCAACTGTTTCCAGAAAAACTGTAAACTTCCTTTACACTCGACCTCACCGAATCCGACTTGCTCGACACCAAGAAGAGAAGTTGCCAAAGCATTTATTGCTTTTGCCGACTCCGCTTGAGGAAAAGTTCGACAGACTAGCTGCTGCGCCCGAGTCGATTGACGCAGGTGTGGATCAGACGGAATGGAGCCTCTGTACGACAAAGACACCGGCAAAAATCGAGCGGCAACGGACTGTAGACGATCAAAAATCTTTTGACCGTCTTGTTCGTCCCGAACCTGGTTACAAATCACATTAAACTTTGTTTCTCGCTGTCGCACATTAAGTACTTTAATAAGCGCATACGCGTCCGCAAGAGACGACGGATCGGGCGTCAAGACCACCGTGATTTCTTGCGCGGCCGAATTCAGGTAGAGCACGTTGTCGGCAATTCCAGGCGCCGTGTCGATGAGCATTACATCATAGATCGTTCCAAGATCGCTGACTTGATCTAACAAAACTTGCTTCGCACTTGTTGGAAGTTTTTGAAGTTCAAAAACGCCCGTTCCACCAGGGATGAGACTTATTGAAGGCGTTAAAGGAACTAAAACATCACGAAGATCTGCACCGCCCGTGATCACATCTGCAACTGACATCGTGGGTTTTACTTGAAACATGATATCAAGGTTGGCCATTCCCAAGTCACCGTCGAACAGCAGTACGCGCTTTCCACGCTTTTCAAACTCGATCGCGAGATTAGCGACAATCGTACTTTTACCAACTCCACCCTTTCCAGACGTGACTGAAATTACTTTTGTGGATCGGCCCGTTACTTCACTTGAATATCCCATTGCTTATTTCTCCGTCGTACGCTTGAGGCTGCTAAGTTTGAAAAGAAGATCTAGAACTCGTTCCTTCGTTGCGACTTCAAAGTCCTCAGGGACCCTCGAGCCAATGCCGAAAGAATGAATTGGAAGTCCGGAGCGCAATTGCACCGTTGCAATCACGCCGTGCTGAACGCTCAGATCAAGAGCTGTAAAAACAAGATCAGTTGGCTGAACCACACGGAAGCGACGAACCACTTCAAGGGCGTCAGATTCCTTCATGGACGACGAAAGACAAAGATGAATGGACGCGCCGTCTGCCGCCGGCATCAAGGAACGCATCTTTTGGATTTCGTCCATGTCGCGAAGGCCAAGGCCGGGGCAATCAACTAAAACATGATCAATCGAACCAAGCTGACTTTCCAGCCACTGCCATTCTGAACGATCGCGGATAATTGCGAATGGGACGTTCAAGATCTGGCAGTAAATTTTTAGCTGATCAACTGCGCCGACTTTGGAAGTGTCGGTCGTAACGATCGCTACTTTCTTCTTTTCTCGAATAACCAGCTGAGCAGCGGTTTTTACGAGCTGAGACGTTTTCCCGCCGCCCATCGGTCCAACAAAGACGTGAACCTTTCCCGCTAAGGGACGAGCACAGACTGAAATATTGTGTAACAGCCATTTCGCAACCCAAGCTTCTACAATCGCCGGCTTCTTTGCGTTGAAGGAATCAATTTCTTGCGAAGCACGAGTTAGAATTTCTCCTGCAAGGTCTCCCGCAACGCCCGCCTCCACCAACTTTTGATAGCAACGACTGAAGTCGTATCCAAGACCGAACTCGGCGCCAGGATGTGACGCACCCTGAAAAGTCTGAGGAATTTTCTGGAAGCCTTCGAGCAGACTTTGCAGACGGTGAATTTCACTTTTTAGCGAGAGAATTTCTTGAGCACCATTAGCACCAGATCCACCGGAAGGATTTTGCGAATTGGCCGCCACTACCTGTTTTGCAGGGGCTGCTTCAATCAAGCCGCCTGCTTCGAACGCTTCGCGAGCGAGGCTTCGAATTTTGCCACGGACATCCGCCATGCCAGCTCGATTCGCTTCGATCCCGTCAATGTTTGCCGCCGGTCGGGAAACCTTTGCAGAAGATTTCGCCGCAGCAGACGCTTGGACCTGTGATTGACCAGTTGGTTGCGCCGGCTGACGAACACCCGCGCGAGGTGCATACACTTTCGTCGGTTGTGCTGGGGCTTCGTCTTGAATATCGATATAGCTGATTTTCGTAATGGGACGAGGCCGCCAGTCGGCAGCTTCGCTCGCTTGGCGGGCCGCAACAGCTTGGGATTGTGTGCGTTTATCAACCATTTTTTCAATCATTCGCCGCTGAGCGCGAGCATCGGCGGTTCGAAACTTTTCTCGATCGTCTTCTTTGAGTCGAGATTCAACGAAACGCTTTTTTTGGAGCGTCGATTCGGAAACTGCGGCCGTCACTTCGAAAGAAGTTTCTCCTGCAATTCCGAATGAGCGCTTATTTTCCCGCGCGCCAAGTATCACCGCTTCAGGTCCAAGCTCGGCTTTAACCATGCGCAAGGCGTCTTTCATGGACTTGGCTTCGAATTTTTTAACCCGCATTGGCGATCTCCACCGTTGCTACGGAGCGAATGTTAACGTCTGTTGAAATTTCGTTGTGCGAAAGAACCACAAGTTGAGGAATAAACCTGTTGGTAAGTTTCGAAATATGTCGACGAGTCGTCGGACTAACCAAAAGAATTGGCTGACCGGCGATTTCTGGGTGTCGTTCAATCGTACTCGCAATTCCTTCAATCATGTCAGAAGCCGCGCGAGGATCCATGACCAACTGAACGCCTTGATCCGTCTGTAGAAGCGAATTCGAAACAAGCTCTTCAAGGCGCGAATCGAGGTTCATCACGTTAATTTTGCTTCGGTCATCCTTGTAACGAGCGGAGATTCCACGCGCCATTGCCTTGCGCACGCTTTCTGTCAAAAGATCGGCGTCTTTTGTTCGGCCCGCTTCGTCCGCCAACGTTTCGAAGATCGTCAGGAGATCGCGAATCGAAACTTGTTCGCGGAGAAGGTTTTGAAGGACCTTAACCACCACTCCAATTGAAAGCGGATCTGGAATGAGATCTTCCACAACTTTCGGGTAAGACTTCTTAAGATTTTCAACCAGTCCTGCAACTTCTTGACGACCAAGAAGCTCGTGCGCATGAGTGCGAACGATTTCTGTAAGATGCGTCGCCATGACCGTTGGAAGATCGACCACGGTGTAGCCCGCAAGTTCCGCTTCCTCACGTGACGACTTTCCAATCCAAAGCGCATCGAGGCCGAAGGCAGGTTCTCGGGTTGGGATTCCATCCACGCGTGCCGTGGTGTTGCCCGGATCCATCGCCATCAAGTAGTCAGGACGCAACGTCCCGCCGCCGACGCGATTGCCTTTGATGAGGACTCGGTATTCACCGGGTTCAAGCTGTAAGTTGTCGCGGATGTGAATACTTGGAACAATGATTCCCATATCAAGCGCGAACTGTTTTCTGATTGATACAATGCGCTCGAGAAGATCGCCACTTTGGTTGCTCTCAACAATATTGATAAGCCCATAGCCGACTTCCAGTTCGACCAGATCCAATGGAAGCAGTGTTTCGACTTTTTCCTTCTCTGGTTTTGCCGCCTGTTCGTCGCTTTTTCTTTTTGCTTCAACAACTTCTTCTTTTTGAAATCGCTCGACCAACCAGCCGACCCCAGCGAATCCGCCCGCCAAGGTAAAGAATGGAATACCTGGTAGACCTGGCACCATCCCAAGAAATGCAATCACTCCTCCGCCGATGTACATCGCTCGCGGATTTAAAAAAAGCTGTGTGACGACTTCCGTACCCATATCGTCTTCGCTGCCCGTGCGCGTGACAATGATACCTGCCGCCGTCGAAATGATAAGTGCCGGAATCTGCGTGACGAGACCGTCACCGATAGTCAGCTTTGTGTATGTCTCGGCCGCCGTCGCGAGATCTAGACCATGCTGAATGACACCAATCAAAAGTCCGCCGATGATGTTCACGGCCATGATGAGAATCCCGGCAATCGCGTCGCCGCGAACAAACTTCGAGGCACCATCCATGGCTCCGTAAAAGTCTGCTTCGCCTTCGATTTCTTTTCGACGCTTGCGAGCTTGCTCTTCATTGATGAGACCTGCGTTCAAGTCTGCATCGATCGACATTTGTTTTCCGGGCATTGCATCCAAAGTAAATCGAGCAGCGACTTCCGCGACGCGACCAGAACCCTTTGTGATGACCACGAAGTTGATGACAATCAAGATCATGAAAACGATGAAACCGATCACATAGTTGTCGCCGACGACGAAACTACCGAAGGCATGTACGACTGCGCCTGCAGCTGAAGATCCATTGTGTCCTTCACTGAGAATCAATCGAGTTGTTGCGACGTTCAAGGAGAGGCGAAACAGTGTCGTGAGAAGCAGCAAGCTTGGAAAAACAGAGAAATCGAGCGCTTTTTTAGCGTACAAGGAGACGAGCAGTATTAAGATGGACGCTGCCAAGCTTAGCGTTAAAGCCAAATCTAATAATACCGCAGGAAGCGGAATGATCATGACAGCGAGCACTGCCAAGATCGCGATCGCCATCAGAAGGTCGACGTTTTTAGAGTACTTTTCAAAGCGTTTTAAAAACTGAAATACCTGTTCCATTAACGCCCAACCTTCTTCTTAAGCCGGTACACATACGAAAGAACTTGAGCGACAGCAGTGAACAGCTCTCGCGGAATCGTTTGGCCAATTTTAAGTGTTTTAAAAATTGCACGCGCGAGTGGCTTGTTTTCCAATACCGGCACTCCGTTTTCGCGGGCGATTTCTTTGATCTTTTCCGCAATGAGACCGCTCCCTTTCGCAACAAGCTTAGGGGCCGCCATTGTGTTTGGGTCATAAATCAATGCACAGGCAATATGGGTTGGGTTTGTCACAATGACGTCGGCCTTTGGTACATCCTTCATCATGCGCTTGCTGGACATTTCGCGCTGAATTCGTCGAATTCGCGCTTTGATCATCGGATCACCCTCGCGCGACTTGTGCTCTTCCTTAATTTCCTGCTTGGTCATGCGCATCTGCTTCTCTAGGTCCCAGCGCTGAAAGAAATAGTCCGCGCCGGCGATCACTGCCATGAAGACACCGAGGCCGGCTAAAAGTTTAATCGTCATGCTGCCGGTATAGGCCAGAATTTGCTCAATCGAATAAAAGCTGAGTTGATGAAGAATTTGGACTTCGTCTTTAACCATCGCGTAGACGATTGAAATTACGAGCACCAATTTCAATAGCGACTTCAATCCCTCGACCACCGATCGAATACTGAAAATCTTTTGAAAGCCGCTGATGGGATTGATCTTTTCGAGATTGAAGTCCATGGCTTCTTCGTTGTGAAGAAAACCCACCTGCACGACAGTTGAAATGCCGGACAGAAGCATGAGCATGAGAAGAATAGGGCCGCCTAGAAACAAAGCCTTTTTGACTGCAAAGAAGACGAGTGGTGCGACCTGTTCGGTGCGAACAGCTTCGACTAAGTTAGGTCCTAAAATAAAAGTGATCAGTTCTGAAACCTGTTGGAGTGTAAAGCGCCCGAGGCCCCAAAACAGAAGAGCAGACCCAAGCAACACAAGGACACTTGCGAGCTCTCTGGTCTGTGCAACCTGGCCACGCTTGCGGAAGTCATCTCTCCGCTGCTGCGTAGCCTCTTCGGTCCGTTCCTGTTGGTCCTCTGCCATTACCGACCCGTCCTTGGGTGTTCGGCGCTACTCATCCTGAGTAAACGCGTCCTAACTTACAACGATCTCAAAAGTTTGAAGAGCATCTCCCCGAAATCGACCATGCCTTTGTCGAGTCCAAGGATCAGCGCCGGAAGGGTGACGATCATCACGACAAGTCCAGCCAGGATATTGACTGGCAGCGACGTCACCAACACGTTGATTTGCGGTACCGCACGACCAACGATGCCCATCGCGACGTTGAGGAAGAAGATAACCACCATTACCGGTGCTCCCATCTTCAGTCCTGCAATCGTCACCTGCTGAATCATCTCTCCTCCGCCCTTCTGACTATTGAAGGCAGCAAGATCAATGCCCGCTGGAGAGATAGGAATCGACGTAAAACTCTCGACCATAGCCGAGAGAAATGTGTGATGTGCGTTCAATCCCAGAAACAAAAGCGTCAAAAGAACGAGATAAAACTTTTCGATGACAGTCGAGTTGGCGCCGCTAGCCGGATTGAACACGGTCGCACTAGTTAAACCCATCGAAGTCGCAATCATGTGTCCGCCGATTTCAACTGCATAAAACAGCAATCGACTGACAAAGCCCATGAGAATTCCGATGAATGCCTCTTTTACCGCTAGCCAGGCCAGACCGGTTTCCAGTGCGACAGAGTCGATGCCAGTTCTGGGAATGACGTGAAAAACACAAAATGTAACTGAGAGGGCGAACAGAACCTTCACTGTGTTTGGTACGCTAAACTGAGAAAATACCGGCCAGGTTGCGAAAAATGCAGAGATTCGAATCAGCGCGAGGCCGAAGATCATGATTTCGGTTTCATTGATCTGAAACGGCGCCACCTAGAACCCTCTATTCGCGAACAAACATCGGCAAGTTTTCGTAGAGTCCAATTGTATAGGTAGATAAAACATCGATCATCCAAGGCCCGGCCAACATCAAAATGATTCCGATGATAATCATCTTGGGAACGAACGTGAGGGTCGCTTCGTTAATTTGAGTGATGGCTTGAAAAATACTGACGACCAGACCGATGATCAGCGCCGCCCCAAGCATCGGCGTTGCTACCATCGCTGTCGTTTTCAAGGCTTCCTGCCCAAGGCGCATGACAAGTTCCTCTGTCACTTTAGACCCCCGCTTCAGCCGAAGCTTTTGACCATTGAACCGATCAACAGCGTCCAACCGTCAACAAGCACGAACAGCATAATTTTGAACGGCAACGATATCACAACTGGCGGAAGCATCATCATACCCATTGCCATCAAAACACTGGCGATCACCATGTCGATGACAAGGAAAGGGAGATAGATAATGAATCCGATTTGAAACGCAGTTTTAAGTTCAGAAATGATAAATGCAGGAACAAGTACAGTTGTCGGTACGTCTTGTCTCGTCTTGGGTGTTTCGATTTTAGCAAGCTTCACGAAAAGACCAAGATCGGCGTCTCTCGTCTGATTAAACATGAATCTTCGCAGTGGCACCAAAGCAGCGTCCATTGCCTGCTCTTGATTTACTTTATTGGCAAGAAAGGGCTGCAAAGC
>JAXMMN010000204.1:0-9294 GCA_034366485.1 Bdellovibrionales bacterium | reverse complement strand
GATTCGCGCTTTGTCGAATCAGTTACGTCGATTTCATCTCCGCTGATTCCCTTTTTGAAACCACGAATCGCTTCACCCATCGACTTACCAAGAGTTGGCAGGCGAGACGGTCCGAAGAAAATCAAGACGATCGCGATGAGTGCAAGTAAATGCCAAGGTCCGATTCCCATATCTATCTCCTTTATCAACTTCCCCGAAGCTACTACGTCGACGATGCTCTAGGCAACGACTCGAGGCATATCTCTTTTCGGAACACAAAGGCTTGTCCTAAAGCTTAAACGCCCGAGTCTCGTGGGTCCCATGCGTAATTTCAGGTCGTCTCGATTTGAGACGCATGGCGTGCGCCTAAGGTCGATCACTGCTGGGGGAGAGGTCCAGGTCATCGCCAGAATCCTCTCGCGTGTTGCCTAACTCGTCGTCAGCATCAGCATCATCATCGTCACTGTCGTCTTGGTTATCCGCTGCACCAGCAGGTGGTCGCGAACCATCTCGACGGTTTCGTCGCCGTCCCCGTCCACCGCGTCTAGCTCCTTGGCGGTCTTCGCGATCGCGCTTGGCCTCTTCGATTTCTGGCTGTAGCCGCGTGACAACTTCATTCCAAAACAAGACGTCAGGCCCTGATAGGCGGTAATCGGCCGTCGCTAGGCGCAGTGCAAGTTGAAATCCCTCGCGTCGCACGAGACCCGCCTGGCGTCGTTCGCCGCGTCTTTTGTGCTCGTCGGTTCTTTCAAGTGAGCGACGAAGTTTGATGGCATCAAACACCAGGGACTGCTCGAACTTATACATACCAAGTTCGTCCCGCATCACGACCGTGAGATCGTCCTCAGTAAAGACGGCCGCTTCTTCGTGGTAAGTCTCTGAAATGGCCGACAAGAGCCACGCGAAAACTTGCCCCGTATTGGCAAAATCCATCACGGAAGATTTGAAGTTTTCGAGCAACGTTAAAAACGTTTCTTGCCGCTCCACGGAAGCGAACATTTTTTCGATCGACGGAAAGATTTCCCTGAGAACGCCTAGATCGTGGCATTCGACAAGCACGCGCGTGGGATCTTCTAATCGCAAAAGCTTGAGAAGTTCTTCCCGTCGGCGCGGCAGCACGGACCGCTGCAGCTCCGTTGCATGACGAGCCATCGAGTCGCGAAGCGCGGGTTCGATCACAAGGCGAAGTTTGTGCGCGAAGCGAATCGCGCGAAGAATTCGAATTGGATCTTCCACAAGCCGCTTATCGGGTTCGCCAATCATGCGAAGGGTTCGTCCTTCGATATCGGCCCGACCGCCGACATAGTCGATCAGTTCTTGTGAAACAGGATCATAAAAAAGTGCATTGATCGTAAAGTCTCGGCGTTTGGCGTCTTCTTCTGGTGTGCCGAAAATATTGTCCACCGAAGGCGGGCCATCCGGATATTCTTCGATTGGAAACTCACTCGGGTCGAATTCCTTTCGGAACGTCGCAACTTCGAATTGCTGATCGCCTCGTTTTACCAGCACCAAGCGAAAACGTTTGCCGATGATGAACGCCATGTGGATCAAGCGCTTCACTTGCGGCGGATGTGCCATTGTTGCGATGTCGAAATCTTTCGGAATGATTCCCAACATCAAGTCGCGAACACAACCACCGACGAGATAGCTTTCGTGTCCAGCTTTTTGCAAAGCTTTGACGATGCCAGTTGCATGGGAATCGATCCACTCTGGATGCAGGCGGGGTGCCCAGGCGTTTGCGCCTTTGGGGTCACTGGCTCGCGCAGTGGAATTGATTTGGTTCGTTGCTTCGGGTTGCGTGTCACTCATTCAGCCGGCAGTATAGTCACGCATGGGGCGATTCGTTGACCAGTTTTTCACACAAATAACGGGACCCGAGGCTGCGCCCCGATTGGTATTCCTTCACGGGGTGATGGGCCAATCAGCCAATTGGCGACGCGTGGCAAAGCATTTCGAGGATCGGTATCGGGTTTTGGTCTACGACAGCCGTGGTCACGGCCGCTCGGTACATGCTGACCTTGTAAGCAGTCCCGATGCCTACACACCCGAAGGCTTGGCCGAAGATCTTCGATTGATTTTGAATGACCTCGGTTGGGATCGGGCGACCCTCGTTGGGCATTCCATGGGTGGGCGGGTGGCCTACACTTTTGCAGCCCGCTACCCCGAGCGAGTTGAAAAACTAGTCATTGTGGATATTGGGCCGAATCTGAGTCCGATCGGCGCTTCCACCGTGATGCGATTGATTGAAGAGATTCCGGTTCCGTTTCCGAACAAACGTGCCGCCAAGGATTGGTTTGATAACCAGTTCCCGATCGTGTTTTCAGATTTGTCGAATGCGACAGCATTGGCCGCTTGGCTTTATGCGAATATTACCGAAAATTCGGCGCGCGAAGCCGTCTGGCGGTTTGATTCCGAGGGTGTTCGCCAGGCCGTGTTGGCAGGACGAAACCGCGAGCGTTGGGACGAAATCGAAGCCCTTCGTGTGCCGACCTTGGTGATTCGCGGAGAACGTTCCAGCGATTTGCCCCAAGATGTCTATTCGCGAATGATTCAGACAAGTTCCTGGATTCAGGGGGCCGTCATTCCTGGCGCAGGACACTGGGTTCACAGTGAAAAGTTCGAGGAGTTTGTCGCCGAGTTGGATCGCTTTCTCGCCGCCTCAAAAACCAACTAACGCATTGCGATGCGACGGTTAATCGTGCCAATGGAAGAGCATAGTTTTGACTTATTGGGGCGGTCTCCGTTAGGGTTCTTCAAGAGTTTAATCCAGTGTTTAACATTTAGCGTCTTAAAATTTAGGTCAGTATTTTTAGTCTCATCCAATTACGTATGTCGACTTTAACTAAACAGAACAACGAAACAAATCGCGAGACGTCAATCCAAAGAGATAAGACCGAAAGCGATCAGACTCATCCGACAGGCCTTCGGGCAAACTCTCGGGCGGCAGCGACTTTGAAAGTCGCGGGCCAAGATTTCGTTGCTTCCAAAGACGCCCATCCCATTTTTAGCGGAGTCCGCAGTGAAGTTTTCAGAGTTTCATCTCCATCCATCTCTACAAGCCACTCTCGATCAAATTGGTTTTCAAGAGTGCACCCCGGTTCAGGAACACACGATCCCGGCCATTCTCGAAGCTAAAGACGTCGCGGGTCTCGCGCAAACAGGCACAGGTAAAACTGCCGCCTTCTTGTTGCCACTCATGGAACGCATTCTTCGCGCGCAAGATTTGAAGCGTGAGTCAGGTGCGGCACCAGGCACGGCGGATCCAACTGTCGATGGTTCCACGCCAGAACATCGCGAAATGTTGATGGCGCGTGCGTTTCCTGATTGGGCGCCGATGAACTTCATTCTGTGCTTGGTACCAACTCGCGAGTTGGCCGAACAGGTTTACGAAAATGCGGTGAAGTTTGGGCAAGGCTCGGGCCTTCGCGCGGTTTCGATCTACGGCGGTGTCGCCTACGACAAACAAAAAGAAGCACTTCGTGGCGGCGTCGAGTTTGTGATTGCGACACCGGGTCGTTTGATCGACCTTTACAAGGAAAACCTCGTCGACATGAAGCAAGTTCGCGGGATCGTCTTTGACGAAGCGGATCGCATGTTCGACATGGGCTTCAAAGATGACATGAAATACATCCTGACGCGCGTACCGAAAGAGCGTCAGTTCATGGTTTTCTCGGCAACTTTGAACCTCGACGTCATGAACACGGCCTATCAATTTGGTGCGAACCCGGTCGAGTTCAATGTTTCTCGCGATCAAGCGAAAGCCGAAAACGTCGACGATAAGATTTTGCACGTCGGTCAAGACGAAAAAGGTGCGCATCTTCTGGCGCTCTTGAAGCTTCACAGCCCACGTCAGGCAATTATCTTCTCGAACTTCAAAATGAACGTTCCACGGATTTCGCAATTCCTAAACGACAATGGGTTCCCAGCGGTCGCCATTTCGTCGCTGCTCACGCAGTCTCAGCGAAACCGTGTCATGGAACAATTTAAAGGCGATAGCGATAAGAACATTCTTGTCGCGACGGATGTTGCGGCCCGAGGCCTCGACATCAAAGGCGTCGACATGGTTGTGAACTATGAACTTCCAGATGATCCAGAAAACTATGTCCACAGAATTGGCCGAACTGGTCGCGCAGGGGCCAACGGTCTTGCGTTTTCGCTTGTGAGTGATCGCGATGTCGACGCACTTTCAAGAGTCGAGGGTTATTTGAAACACAAAGTGAATGTCGACTTCGTAGAGGAAGACAAACTTCCAAAAGAATTCAAAGCCATGCAGTCGGATCGCTCGCAAAAAGATTTTTCGCGCGAGTTTGAAGGCCGTGGATCGTCGGGTGGAGATCGCGGCGGTCGTTCTTCGGGTGGACCTGGCGGCGGTCGCGATGGCGGTCGCGGCGGACGTGGTGGTCGACCAGGGCGTGATGGAGGCAGCGGCGGTGAAAGTCGCGATCGAGGCGGAGAGCGCGGCGGTCGTCGCGATCCGCGTGCGGAAGGTGGACAACGTGCGGGTGGGGAAGTGGCGCGTCCACAACCAACGCCAAGCGCGCAACGTGGTCCAAGTCCCATTCAGCCGAGAGATCCAAATGCGCCAATTCCACAGCAGGCAAAAGGTGGCCGTGGCGCTGATCGTCACGCAGGAAAAGGCGGCGGTAAGGGCCGTATCGTGAATGGCAAACAGCATGGCGGAAAAGGTGGCGGTCGCGATCATGGCAAAAAGGGCGGAAGCCGTCCTCAGCCAGTCGGATCGCAAGCGTCGCTTGGTCAAAAAGTCACAGGCTTTTTCAAGCGCCTTTTCGGACAATAGATTTCTAACAGCGAATACTTTCGCGGCAAGTTTTAATAAAAAAGGCGACCGAGATGGTCGCCTTTTTTAATTGAAGAACTCTATCGGCTCGTACTGCGGCCTAGAAAATCTGATTAGAAAAGTTGAATCATCATGGCGAAAATCTTCGAGATCTGCTCGCTATATTCAAGCGGCGTGATCGTTGCCAAGTTTTCTGGTGGATCTTCGATCAACATTTTTGCGAAGGAAGGTTTTTGCAGAAGTTCTTCGCACTTCGCAGTGGTCTCTGCTTCGTCGCGATTTGGAGTTTTATAGATCGGTCCTGCGACCGTACAGAACGTCGGCGAGTCATCAATCTTTGCAATCTCAATGAATATTTGACCGTTGATCAGTGCTTTTTTCTGATCGACCGTCGCAACGGATTTCAATGCCGAAAGTATTCCCGTCGTCATGTGCTCTGGAAACAAAACATACTGAACTCCGCCCTCCTTTTTCACGATGTATTTTTCTTGTCCTGGCCATGCTGAGGCGGTCGAACTTGCCATTGTAGCGACTGTTGCAATCAGTGAGAGTAGTGTGGCGAAAGCAAATGATTTCATGGGAACTCCTCTTGTCTTTAGTTTCTCGGTTATTGGTTTTGTAGTTTAGCGAGGTTCGATTGAATGAGGTGATCGATGCCCCGTCGCGCTTGCGGATCAACGTCGACGTATTCCTGGCGTTGCTTGTCGAAGACGCGAAGGTTGCCGGTTGTTCGTTGAAGCCGATACATCGATGATGGCAGTATTAAAACGACGGGATCTTCTAAATTCTTTGGGATGACCATTGCGTATGGGTCATAAAGTGCAAGTCTCCCTTTCACGAAAACAATGTCAGGAAAATAAGTGTCCAGAGTTTCATTCGACAGGAACGCTTCTTCGAAGCAGCGGTGAAGTGGATGCGACGTCGACAGTTTGTTGAGTGCGGAGAGGGAAAAAAGGCCGACAGTTGTAGCTTGTGCGGCCGTCACGCCAGGTTCCGTACCAACTGCGCGAACGAGGCTTCGCAAGCGCTCGGACTTCTCCTCGTACTCCACCCATTGCAAAGCCGAATAAGAGGCGCGGGCGAGAGGACTGTTGCGAGTGCGCTCGGAAAGGGAATTGAACTGACAAGCAGTCGCCGAGGCAGAAGACGCGGCGGCCGTCACAAAAAGGGTCGCGAGAATGGCTGCGTATACTAGGCCAGACGACGATCTATTTCGTCGGCCTATTTTTTCGTCCATTCGAGTTTGATCTAAATGAGTCATAAAAAGTCCTCTTTGCTTTCCATTCCAATAGCCGCAGCAATACCCGACGATCAGTTGTTCGTCTTAGGTGTAAGCAAGGACCGTGGGTTGTCTCTAATGGGCCGGCGATTGCCCTAAATCAAACGCAATTGCCAAGACTTAGCCCTTTATTGGAGCCGCTAGATTTGCGTTGGCGGTTTGAATTTTTTGGAGGCTTCAGAGGTGTGTGGTTGTGGATATTGTCACTGACTCACTATTGGCGGCGACGTTTGGCGCGGGCGCGAATTTCTGGCCAGTTGGCGATGAGGGCATCAAACGCGTTTTTTGCGATCACTTCGTTACCTTTAAGTTTCGCGTGGCCAAAATCTAAACCCTGATCTCGTCCAAAGTAGTCGCTGAAATACTCGCCTTGGTTTTCTGCGTTCACGAGCTCGACGAAGTTTCGATTGCTGATCAAGCGAACAGACGCAAATGCTGATTCAAACTCGGGATCGACCTTGTCGATTTCCTGGGTGTCGTAGAAGGAAGTTGCGTAGCTTGTAAAGTCGCGTCCATAGGACCGCACGAAAAAACCTTTTAAACCATTCACGAGGCCAGTTGGGTACTGCATCATGAACCAAAGCGAATCGGACTTTTCAATCAGACGCAGCATTTTAATATAAGACGATCGGGTGGCCTCGAAGCTCCTGCGACTTGGGTCAAACTCAAAGCCAGCTTGCGCGAGAACTTTGTCGATGACGAGATCTTTGTATTTTGAATTCTGTGTCGCCATTAACAAAAGCGGCGCACGGACTCTGGCGCCCTGCTTAAGCGCTTCTTTGATCGGCTCGAGGCAGTTTTGTCCTTGGGCCATTTTGGCGTTGCAGTACATTTCCAGCGCCATTTCATCTTGAAGCAGCACGTGCGTATAACTTGCTTTTAAAACGGACTCTGACACCTGTAGCAGTCTTTGTGGAGCCGACTTATCGCGACCGGCTGTTTGTGGATCGCGACCATAGGAAAACAGATCGCTACCCACGCGAATATTGAGGCCATGCTGATCGTCTCCATATTCATTTTGAAGGTCGCTTAAGGATTTTAGAAAGGCGGCAATGCTTTCTTCAGAAGTGTTGGCAGTGGCTTTGAACTCTTCAAACAATTTTATACCGCGTTCGATCGCTTCGCGTGACCGCCCGGTGTACACGTTCTCGTCTCCAAGGTGGGGAGTGCTGAGGTCAATTTGAAAGCAGGCAGGACACGACCAAGCGACGGAAGCCCAGTAGAGGAAGCGATAAGTATGGCTCCATTTTGCGAGAGGATGTGCCTCGCGAAAAAAAATCGATTTGTCGTTGATGCCCATCATCGAAATCACGACGTCCGCATTAAACTTTTCAAGTCCGTTTTCGACTTCGGTGACGAGGAACTGAGTGTTCGATGCCGACCGCCCGACATTGAAAACGGCCACCTGTTCGGTGGCGCCTGTGTTTTTTAAATGATCGTTGAGTTTTTTTTCAAGGAGTGACGGCCACGTATTGGCAGCCGGGCCCACGCCAATGGCCGCCGTTGTCGATTCTCCGACAGCTAAGATTCGAATGCGATTGGTGTTTTCGACTTGCCCGAGATCAAAGCTATCCAATGTGGGCGGTGGATTAAGTGCGTGGAATGTGCGAAGTGCGATTTCAGTGAAACTGAACGTAAAGACAATACCGCTAACGAGGGCGGCAAACTTCTTGGTGTTCGACGTTCGGCGTTCGAAAATCGACTTCGCCATGTCCCTTCGCTTCTGCTACCACTGAAAAGTTTTAACGATCGAATTGCACGACTTCAGCGTGCTCGAGAAATCCGTCGCGTGATCGCGGCAAGTAAGAATCGCAGCTCTTTTACGTGTTTCGTTCACGAAGACGACCTGTCGAAGCTGCATTCGCGAGTCTCTGTTCATCAAGTCGATGACGTGACCGCGAACTCCACCCTGAGAAAAGGGTTGCGAGCCGAGGACATCAAAACCAAAACGTGGATATTCTTTGATCCAACGCCCGATGTAACGATCGGCAGTCGAGCCACGCGCCAATCGGTCGACACGAACAGTGAGTGACGCCTTTGAGTCGGATTGTGGACTGCGATAGACAGTTAAAATAGTCTGATTGCCTTTGGGCGGAGCCGCTTGCAGCCAGCCAGACTCTCCTGCGTGAAGACGAAATCCATCGGGTGAACGAAAAAACCCAAGTCTTGGAGCAATGATTCGCGAACTTGAAGCCGCTGGATGTGGGGACGCAAGCGCGTTTTGGTCAGCGACCACGATTGTGAATAGTCCCACAAGTAAGATCAGGATGTATTTCATGACGTCGCGCCTCCATGCAGACGTATTGCAAACCGAGTCGGCCTGCAGTGCAGCACACCTTTAAGGCAACATGCCCGAGGAAATTGATCGAAGCCCTTCAACCAAAGTCCATGTGCCGAACGCACCATTTCTTAAACTATCTTAAATGAACCAAAGCGCAAGAGTCTTTCTTCAATGGGCTACGAACAAACTTACTGACACGCTAGAGACAGAGAGGAACTTGTGGCAAACGCCACTCGGGCGATGCTTGTTATGCCGCCCTGGCTCTGCGTAAAAAACAGGCTCTGACTGTTGGGAGAGAAGCTGGCCTCGTACTCGTCACCTGGAATTTCGGTGAGGTTGCGAAAGCACTTTCCGGTGCGATGAATGGTCGCGAGGTTTAAGCCGCGATTGGCCGTTGGAGTCGAAAAAACAATCCATTGGCCAGTTGGGTCGATCGCCAAATCGCCCGCGACGACAGTCGTATCGTCACCAATTCTTTGTGCGGACTTTCCCGTCAGATCAGTGGTCCACATCGCGGAACCATTGGCCCACAACGCTTGTCCGGTGTCTGGAAAGATTTGTACCGAGACTAAGCTCGCGTTCTCGGAAATACCCTCTGGTCGATCAATATTCAAAGGCTGCCAGGAAACTGCATTCGGTGTTTTGGAATTTTTTGAAAAACCAAGCCGGTAGACTTTTTCTCGAATTGAATTTCGACCTGGAAGAGGAAGCGCAATCAAGAGTCCATTTGCACCTTCGCGGTCCCGAGCAAAGACAAACTTGCCCGCTGCGTTTCCTGCAGATCCGCTGGAGAGTGGCTGCCAAACGGTACCACGCTTTCCAGCGGCCGGAATCTCAATCAAGAGCTCATGCTCTAGTTCTGATGAATTGGTTTGCTTCGCTTTCCCGGCTTCCAGGAACCGACTTTGGTATTCGGAAAGCAATCGATTGCTAGATCGAACTGCGCGCGAATAACTT
>JAXMMN010000203.1:0-13070 GCA_034366485.1 Bdellovibrionales bacterium | reverse complement strand
TGCACCCTTTGCGATCTCTTCAACGATGTGGGTTTCTTCAACGTGGGATGCACCAGTAAAAAAGGGATTTGATCCGATATGAGCCAGAGCACGCCGAATTTCACCCTGGAACAAAATCACGACGATCAAAAACAAATTGTTAAAAAACTTTTCTAGAATCCAATTGAAGGTGAAAAGCTCAAGCCAAATACTTCCCAAGTACGCAATGGCGAGAATACCCAAGCCCGAAAGCATCTGCACGGTACCGGTGTGGCGTATGAGCACAAGCACTCGGTAAACCACCACCCAAACTAGGGCCATATCGAGCAGATCGACGGCCCTTAGCTGCCCAAAAATGAACTGGAGGTTGTCCCAAATAGCTTCCAAGTCTCGTGCCCCATACTATGATGTCGCTTCGGCCTCTGGCCTCCGCTGCTTTCGATGCAGGGGCATCGAAAGACTTTTGGTGATGTCGCTTCGCCCTCCGGGCTCCGTCTCGGGCGAGCCTCGCTCCTACGAAGCTCTCACCCTCGTTCCGTGCAGTGGCGCGGAAAGATTTTTCTGATGCCGTCTTATGCTGGTGCTGGCTTGCTGAAGGGGTTCGGCGTTGCTCCTGCCGCTTCCGCTTCTTCTTTGTCTTCTTTTTCTTTTTGCTCTTTCGCTGCCAAATCGAGTTCGGCTTGAAGACCCGCTCCGCGATCACTGCGATCGCGCTTCAAATCTTCCCAAGTGCTACCTTTGATCAGACGATCAACTTCGGCGCCGTCAATTGTTTCAAGCTCGAGAAGTGCCTTCGCCATTCGATCCAAGGCATCACGATTGTCGCGCAGAATCTGCTTCGCTTTTTCGTAGCCCGTGTTCGCGATTCGGTAGACTTCCTTATCGATCTCCTCAGCTTTTGCTTCCGAATACTCTCTGCTTCCGCCCTGTTGCATTCCGAGGAACACAGGACCTTCACGCTTTTCGTAAGCAAGAGGGCCAAGATTTGACATTCCCCACTCACAAACCATTCGACGCGCAATTTCTGTCGCCCGTTCGATGTCGTTTCCAGCACCTGTCGTGTAATCCGTGAAGACAAGTTCTTCAGCTGCGCGACCGCCAAAGAGAACAGCGATTTCACTTTCAGCCTGTGACTTCGAAAAGCTCAAACGATCTTTTTCAGGAAGCATCATCGTCAAACCCAGCGCCATACCGCGAGGAATGATTGTGACCTTATGAATTGGATCCGTCTTCGGCTGCATTTTGCTGACAAGAGCGTGTCCTGCTTCATGAAAGGCCGTGTTCTTTTTTTCCTCTTCCGAAATGACCATCGACTTACGCTCGGCGCCCATCATGACCTTGTCGCGCGCAAATTCGAAATCTTCCATCGTCAATTTTGATTTTCCAGTTCTTGCCGCATTCAACGCTGCTTCGTTGACGAGGTTTTCTAAATCAGCACCGGCAAAACCTGGCGTTCCACGAGCAACGCGATCGAGATCGACATCGCTTGCGATCGGCGTCTTTCGGGAATGAACATCCAAAATTTTTCGACGACCGGCCACGTCAGGCTTATTCACGACAACCCGTCGATCGAAGCGACCTGGTCGCAACAGCGCAGGATCTAGAACGTCTGGTCGGTTGGTCGCAGCGATGAGGATGACACCTTCACTGGATTCGAAGCCGTCCATCTCGACGAGCATCTGGTTCAATGTTTGTTCTCGTTCATCGTGACCGCCGCCCATGCCGGCACCACGGTGACGGCCGACCGCATCGATTTCATCAATGAAGATCAAGCACGGCGCATTTCGTTTACCCTGTTCAAACAAGTCACGAACACGCGACGCTCCAACTCCGACAAACATTTCGACGAAGTCCGAACCGGAGATTGTGAAAAACGGAACTCCCGCTTCACCCGCAACCGCGCGTGCAAGAAGAGTCTTACCGGTTCCTGGAGGACCAACCAAAAGAACACCCTTTGGAATTCGACCGCCAAGTTTCGTGAACTTCTTCGGATCTTTTAGGAATTGAACAATTTCAATGAGGTCGTCTTTTGCTTCCTCAACACCCGCGACGTCCGCAAACGTCACTTTGTGTTTATTCTCAGTCAAAACCTTGTGCTTACTTTTCCCGAAGCTCATGGCTTTGCCGCCGCCGACTTGAATTTGGCGCATGAAAAGCATCACGATTCCAACCAAAAACAAAACGGGCAGCCAGTTGATCAAAAGCGACTGCATTAACCCAGAGTCTTCGCTCTCGTAATTGGGCGTGATGTTGTACTTTTGCATCAACGCAAAACCCGTATCATCCGTGTTGCCCGCAATTTGAAACTGCTTGCCGTTGAATTCCTTTTCGAACTCGGGCTTGATTTCGCCTTTGATCTGTCCGGTGCTTTTCAAAAAAGTAACGGATTGAACTTTGCCGTCCTTCAATGCCTGTTCGAGTTTTGCAAAGTTAAACCCTGCAACCGAAGACGCACGCGGCGAAGTGTAGTTATTAAATAGCACGATGAAAATGACGAGGAGGAAGATCCACAACGCCATTGCTTTTTGTCCCGATCGCATAGAACAGACCTCCGTAAACAGGGTAACATGTCGCGCCTCGACGTCCAATCAGAGCTTTCCTTTTGGACCGAGGGACTAGGTCTGTAGTTCAGACTTTTTAGCTCGACGTTGAATTGGAAAAGGACTGGGACGGCGTGGCGAGCTGAATTCGTGTATCCACAATCCAGACTCGACCACAGAGTTCAAATTTGAGTCGTTTTCGACGAGTGTCAAGACGCTTAAGTGCTTCGTCAATATGAGCCTTGCTATAATCGCGAACACTTTGCTCATTCAGCCAATGACTGAGTTTTTGACGACGCATTTCGGGACTGAGATTCATCAGTTCCTCACGCACCAACGTAGGCTGTGTGTCTGCGCCACCCGCTGAATCCACCGGCAAAGTAGTTTCTGACGCTATGTTTTCCAAAGAACGCTTGAGGCTCTTCAATCCGCCTTCACGAATATCCTCTAAGAGCGGAAGCAACTCGTGCCGAATTCGATTCCTCAAAATCGACTTTTCTTGATTGCTGGGATCTTCGAGCCATTCAGCCCCTTGCCGCCAGCCCGCAGCGGATAAGTATTCGCGAACTTCTAATGCCGAAACTGTCAAAAGTGGCCGCCAAATCGGCAATTCGTGAACGATCGAGAGCTCTTTCATAGACCGAAGTCCCTGAAGCCCCGTTCCGCGCAGGAGCCGAATAAGTCTCGTCTCTAAAAGATCATCTTCGTGATGCCCAAAGGCGATCCAATCAAATTTGTGGGGGCCAAGATTCGCCCGACCAAGATTTGCCAGAAGCGACAACTGTTCCCAGCGAGCCTTGCGCATTGCAGCTTCGGATTGCTCGGATTTTTTCACACCTAGGGCTTGGGGAACACGCAAACAATGGACGCGAATTTCCGGATCAAGCTTCTGAATTTCCCTCACGACCAAGGCCTGCGCCTGATCGCGAAACTCCAGCTGCGCGCCCCCAGCGCCGGAAAACGAACCATGATGAATGGTGGCAACTTCAATGTTCAGCTTTAAACGCGTTTTCAGACGAATGAGGACGCGCGCAAGGGCCATCGAATCCGCTCCACCAGAAACCGAAAGTAAAACTCGAACTTCATCTCGGCCGGATGGATTCCAAACGGAAGGTGGCAGGTCTCGCCAGCGGCGAAAAACAGCTAGCTCTAGCCCCTCAAGTTTCGTGGAAACATAGCTTCGTTTCATTCACCTCCCTTTTGGCCGATCACGGGCCACGTGTCAAAAAAATGATCACCGCCCACTTTGCGAACCACCCCTAAATTGCCGCCTAGCTACATTTCCCCTAGGCGCGCCCCTTGCCTCGTAAGTCGCTGCCATATGAGCTATTCGATTCGCACCGATCGCAAACTAACTTCTTTTCTCCTCTGCGCCGTTGTACTCAACACGGTGCTTAGTACGGCTGCCTACGGGGCGACTCCTCAAAATTTAAAAACACCGCAGGTACGTGCTAGCTCTGCCACTCCAAAGCACCACGCGCTGGACCAGTTGCGAGCTTGGAGAGAACGAGTTTTGGAAAATGATCGTAAGGCACAAAACGCTCAAGGCGGCCATATTAGTAAGCTTGCAAAACTCAGTTTGAAACGTGATTTAGGAAATGCCGAGTCCTTTGAGATCGCAACCTTGGAACTGGAGTCTCCCCTCGAAGAGATCAGTAAACTTGATCTCGAGCGATGGGAGCTTAAAGCGCAACGGCAAATCATCGATCAATTGGTTTTCGCTGTCGACACCAAGTGGTCAGGAACAGATCTCAAAGCGTTTCTTGAAACGACGCTCCTCGAACTTTCTGTGACGGATTTATCAGATCCGGGCCAAGGAGCCTGGTGGAGGTTTTTACTTCAAGCTTCTGTTTCCCTCCGCGAATCCGCAGAGCCTGGCGCAGACCCCATTCGGTATCTCGAAGGCTATATGGCCGAATCCAGCGTGCTAGAACCACGGTCAGCGCTTGAAATAATGAAGAACAAAAATTACGTCGGAAACTAGAACGCCATTAACCCTGTGACAAATCCGATCGCGGATAACAGGCCTAGCCCACCCATGAACAAGAGATAGCTGGAAGAACTCTCAACTGCTTGCCCTGTTTGGCGCAGTTGATTGGTCCTCGCTTGAATGATTTTTTCGAAAGCCGAATCAGAGACAGTAATTTCCCGATTTTCGCTGTCGTCCAACCACCGATCGCGCAATTGATCGAACATTTGGATCGAATTGCGGCGACGAGAATCGATGCGCTCCATCGACTCAAAAAGGAATTCTCGAGCGCAAATTAACAGGGCCGCGCCCGAACAGACCGTTACAAGAAGTGGAAAGAGCAAACCAAAATCCATAGAAGGAAATCGGCACTTCCGTGTCTCGTCTTGAGAAGACTTAAGTCTTTTGCAGCTTGATCTCGACTTTGGATGTGGGGTCGAGGTCGGGTTCTGGCGAACCAGCGCCGTCGGCCGACGCTTTAGCTGGCGCAGTCTTGGGAATGACTTCAACTTCGGCCACGATACGAAATTTGTGCTCTTCCACAAAGCGAGAAGCCTCTTTGACGAAGTCGATCTTTGAAATGATCGAGATGACTTCACGACTGACACGATTCATCAGTTCTTCTTTGGACCTGGCTGCTCCCTGCAAAAGAAGATTCAATGTTTCCTTAGGGAGATGAAGATCGCTGACGATCTTTCGAATGCTTTCTTCGGTCATGAAAGCCGCAGAGACTCCTGTCGCCAATATTTTCTTTAACGTGTCACCCATCTTGCGGCTTTGGTCATTCGAATCCATATTATTACTTTCCGTAAACGGTTTTAATGCGCTTGTGATAGGCCGCCATCATTGCAGGCAAATTGACATTGAGAAGTGTGTTCGCGACTGGGCCGGGCACAAAAATTTTAAACGTGCCCTCCACCGAGTATGTGCATTTTGATTTTCCACCGGGCGCCTCTTCAATTTTCCAGCTACCGTTCATCGTCTTGAAGACGTCTCCGCTAGCAAACTCCCAAGAGACCAGAGAAGGTTCGACTTCCTTGGTTTTCAGTTGGTAAGTGATCGATTTGATGACCGACACTTTGTACTCGACGGTCTTCGTTCCTGGCTCTGACTTCAGTACTTTGCAAGCTTTCACTTCGCTTAAAAACTCGGGGTACTTTTCATAGTCGACGACCAAGTTATAAAACTCGGTCGGTGTGCAATTGAAAACTTCAGTGTGATTTGCTCCAGCCATACTTCCTCACTTCTTCTTGAACAATGCTTCGGCGGCTGCCTTTTGTTTATCTCGTTCGGACACTCCACCACTTGCGGAACCAGGCATAAAGAAGTCGCAAAAATTTGCGCGAGTCTTTTCCTGAATTCGATCGGCCTGCGGCTCCCGACATTCATTGTACGATTTTGGATCATAATGTCGACAGTTTCGGCAAACATGGACGTCCGCTCGACACTTCTCGCATTCATCTCGGCGCCCAGGCACTTGCCTCGCGCCAAAGTCGACGATCGCTGAACACTGGAAACAGCTGAGTGTTGCCAACCCTTAAACTCCAGCTCGTGGGACATGTCGATTCATGTCCTCGAGTCTCATACCGTCCGGCTTTTTCTCTAGCTGATGCTCGGCCTCAATCGTGCGAATGGTGCCTGTTGCCGAACGCATCACGATCGAATGAGTCGAAGCGCGGTGGCCCGGAAGAAAGCTGACGCCTTTTAACAGCGGCCCAGTCGTAACACCCGTTGCGCAGAACATGACTGGACCGTGGCACAGGTCCGTCAATCGAAGGGCCATTTCTGGATTCTTCATCCCCATTCGGTCGGCACGCTTTCGCTCGTCGTCACTGCGAAATTTCAGTCGACCTTGAAAGTCACCGCCCATACAAGTCAACGCAGCGGCGGAAATCACGCCTTCTGGCGCTCCACCGACACCTAGCAAGAGATCAATGCCCGAATCGAGATTACCGGTTGCAACGGCTGCCGAAACATCCCCGTCGCCAATCAGCTGAATGCGCACCCCTGTTTTCCGAACAGTGTTAATTAGCGCTTCGTGGCGAGGACGATTGAGAATAACGACCGTCATGTCGGAAACATCTTTACCTAATGCCTTCGCGACATTCCGGATGTTCACTTCTGGCGGCGCTTCGATGTCAATTTGTCCGCGCGCACCTGGTCCGCAGGCGATTTTGTCCATATAGGTATCAGGCGCATGAAGGAAACACCCTCGTTCGGCAACCGCAATAACGGAGGTTGCACCGACTCCACCTTGTGCGCAAATAGTGGTGCCTTCCAATGGATCCAGCGCAATATCGACTTCTGGCGCATCGGGACCTTCAAAGCCTACTTTTTCACCGATATAGAGCATCGGCGCCTCGTCGCGTTCGCCTTCACCAATGACGACCGTCCCAGCAATTCGAACACTGTTGAACGCGCGGCGCATGGCATCGACAGCCGCTTGATCAGCCGCTTTTTCGTCGCCACGCCCCATCCAACGAGAACTGGCGAGAGCTGCTGCTTCTGTAATGCGAACGAATTCAAGAGCGAGGTTGCGATCCATACTTCAAAATCCCCCATTGCCATTACCAATATAGGAATTCGTGTATACCCGCTAACTGGTGCACCTGGGTACCGGAATTTGGATTTACGCCTTTGCGGTCTCTCGTAGGCATTTGGGCCATGCCTCATTCCATGGCAATTCACGTAAACGCGTGCGCCATTCCATAGGAAAGCGCGTTGGAGCCAGGGTGTCGGCCCTTAAAAGCGCCAATTCCGTCGAACCAAAGCAAGCGAAATCGCGAATCCGATCAAGCCAAATGGCATATCGAATTTCCAAGAGCGAGCCATTCAGACGGCCCTGCAACTGAACAAGGAGCTCGTCGTCGAATTTCGCTGATCGTTTAAAATCAACATTCACGTTTGTTACGCCGAGCACCATCGGTCCGTAGGGAATGTGCAACTGCATGGCACCAAGCTCCCTCAACCAAGCTCCGCGCGCAATTTCCATAATGCGTATGTAATTGGAATGATGAACCACACCCATCGCGTCGGTATCAAAAAACTGCGCCCGGTAAACGTATTGATAAACATGCTGGTTCACGACCTAGTTTCCCGATTGGAGGGTATCTGCGGCCTCCGTCAAAAGCTTAACAAGCCCCGCAATCGCATCCCCTCCGTCACGAACCTGAAGTGCAACATCGAGAGCAAACAAAACCGACGCTCGAAGAGTTGCCGCATCTTCTTTTTTGTTGGTGCCATCAGCAGTTTGACGAACAAATCGGACTCCCGACACATTCGAAGGCGCAAGCGCGAATTGGTCCTCACCCATTTGAATGATCGATCGATCGACCTTGCCGCCACTCATCCACAAAAAGAAGTTCGTGTCTCTTGGACCGCAATACCATATCGAGAACGTTTCGCCGGGAGAAAAGAACGCTCGGTCGACAGGGCGCATATTGAGCCCGATCATTTTGGGATCAAGAAACTTATCGATCGCCAAACGACCCTCTGTGGACATATTTGAAAACTCGAACGCAAGTACGCGTTCTGAATGTCGCACCAATCCCACCTGCACCGCGACTGGCTCCAATAAGCCCAAAGCGACAGTCATCGGTTCTGTTTTTGAAACATCGGGAAGTTCGTGATCGCCCACGTCTTCACGCTGAACAGCAAGTCCCGTGTGACTGAGATCCAAAACCGGAAAGTTTTTGCCGCGATAGTGTGCTGTCGCAGACGCCAGCTGGCTGTGCAAATTCGAAGAGCTGCCGACAAGCAGACTTGCCCGTTTGTAGCGACGTGGTTCCGAATTGAACACGAGTGCCTTGTTTGACTCGCTCGACGTTGGTCCATCCCCGCTATCGGTCGACTTGTTTGAATCTGCGGTGCCCGTGAGCTTTGCTATCAACTTTGAAAAGAAGTCTGCCATACCCATGATTGCACCGGGCCAAAAGCCGAACGTCAATCGCGCAATGCTTCTTTTCCTTTGATTCGTGCCCCCATCGTCTCGCTACAATAAGAGCCATCATGTCAAACACTGCACAAAGCCCCCATTCGCAAGAACCCCAGTCGCTTCAACACATGAGGCCACGCCTTAAGCCGGGCCATGTTTTCAGCCAAATGACCACGGCGGAAATCTCCAGTGAAGCCCCGCTGCTGTTTGAACTTGCAGATGGTCGCCGTCAAGTGTCGCTGCCAAGTGCCGCCGGCGAAATTCTTCCGCTCTTAGATGGAATTAAAACTATTCCGGAAATTCTCGAGTCGCTTCACCGCACGCAGGGCCGAGTGCCCTTCAAGGCGTTTTTCACCACACTTCAAAAACTACAAACCCAGGGCTGCCTCGAGGGCGCCGAACATTTGATGACCACCGACGCAGCCGAGCGCGCGGAAATGTTCGAACGAAAACCGATTTGGCTGACGCGTGCGATATTTAGTCTTAATCTATTGCCGGGAAAGCTTGTCACTCAACCCTCCTTGATCGCTTTTATGATGGCGGCTGTTGGGACAATGCTTGTGACTCTCAGTTTTATGATTGGTGCAATCGCTCTTGGACAGGCGGACGTGCCAGCGGGTTTTTTGAAGATCAATGAAAGCTATGTGAAGGGTTTGGTTTTCTTTTTCGTAGCGGCTTCAGCATTGATCTCGGCAAAAACCTTGATCAAAGGACTCCTTACACTTTTACTTACTGGCGCACGCAGTGCCGTTCAACTAGAGCTTGGCATGTTCTATTTGGCTCTCAAGAGCAATGACGACAAAATCTATATGGCCGGCGGTCGCCGAATGGGGACATTGGCATTTGTAGCTGTTGGATGCTCTTACTTTTTTGTTTTTGCGATCGCATCCGCGGCCTCCGCAACGTTTGCACCTAACTGGCCCTATCTTGATGATCTTTTCTGGGTCTCCGCGGTGCTTGCGATTATCGATCTCAACCCATTCCGCAAATCCGATCTCTCAAGCTTCTTTAACATCGTCTACAATCAACGTTCAGCAGTTGAATTGCTTCCCTACCTAAAAAACCGAGGCCTCTTTTCGATCTCCTCGAAGTCAGAGAAAATCGCCGACTCAGGAATTTACACGGCCTACTCGACGCTTGCGATCACTTGGACCATGGTCTCTTACAATCTGATGCTGGCATTGATCACTCGAAACGATTCGACACTCGTCACAACAGCTATTGATACCTACAAAAATGGGCCGTTTGCCGAACTCCTTGCTGTCACGATCTTAGGCCTTGCTCTCGCCCTCAGCTTTATTTATTTGGTGTTCGATCTTGTGCGGATTGTTGTGACTAATGTTCTTTATCCATTGAAGTCGAAGCGGTTTGTCGCGCAAGCCAAACGGCACACGCAAACTGAAGTACTTGAAAATGCCGAGCTCGTAGCGGAATCAATTTCGAACATTCCACTCTTCGCAAGCCTTAGCAAAGATGTGCTACTCTTCCTTATTGGAAAATCCGAGCTCCGAAAAGTTCAGCCTGGCACCCACATCATCGTGCAAGAAACATTTAGCGACGAACTTTTCGTTCTGCTCGAAGGCGACGTGGCTGTCTTTAAACGTCAATCCACCGGAGCCGTTCAAAAAGTAGCTTCGCTCAAAGCTCCAACGGTCTTCGGTGAAAACACTTTGCTTGCAAACACGGCGCGGTCAGCCGATGTCGTCACTAGTTCGGTTTGTCGAATCTTGGCCATACCACGTAAAGTGATCGACGAATTGCTCAATCACCAAAATCTCAAAGCCAGCGCGGATTCGTTTCTCGATCGACTTCTACTCGGGCAGTATGTCACGTCGAGTGAACTTTTCCGCGAAGCGCCTAAAGAAATCGTAAGCCTTTTCTTTAATGAAGGAGAAGTTTTAAGCGTGGGAGCCGGCCGCCAAGTGATCGAGCAAGGCCGAACCGATAAAGATTTTTATCTTCTCATCCGCGGGGCCGTCGACGTCATCACCAATGGCCGCGTGATTGCCGAACTGGCACAAGGCGACTTTTTTGGAGAAATGGCCTTAATTTTAAATTCACCGCGCTCCGCGAGCGTCATGACCAAAGAACCCTGTCGACTACTTAAATTGACCGCGCAGCAATTTTGGCATGTGCTTTCACAGAATGCCTCGATCGCGCTTTACCTAGAAACTGTTTCTGAAAATCGCAACGTGCAAGGAAGTCCTTCGTGATCGATGCAATCTCAAAACTTATTCCGATGATTACTGTCGCTGGCGGAGCGGCCGCCTCTAGCCCGAACGTGAAAGCACAAATTGCCAAAGTGATGGAAGCGACGAAAGTCGTCGCGACCCAGCAAGAGATTAGCGACATCGCTAAAATGATTTATCTCGACACAATCGATGGCTCTCATCCTCGACCAGAGGCCTTCGCAGAGTACTTGCGAAAAAACATGCGAAATGCCAACGGTATCAATCGCGATACCTCTCTCGATCAGTGGGGGAAGGCCTACACGCTGACTTACAATAAACAGAAACGTGAAATTGTGGTCACAAGCGCTGGGCCCGATCAGAACTACGGAAGTTCTGACGACATCCGCGGGATCTACCCGATGGATCAATTCGCAGGACTATAGTGTCGTTACGGCCTCCGGCCTTCACTGCTTTCGATGCAGCGGCATCGAAAGATTGGGGAGTGTCGTTACGGCTAGTGCTTCTTTTCTAGTTTTTCTTTTAGCTTTGCTAGTTCGGCGAAAGGGTTGGTCTGTTCGTCGCCGTTGGCTTTGGCAAACTCGGCGGCAAGCTCCGCTCGCTTTGTATTCGCTTCTTCCAGGTGTTCACAATCTGGATCGCCACACGAAGGGTAAAGCGGTTCCGAGATCGCCACCAACTCGTGGAAGAATTCGCCAGCATCAAATAGCTCGTCTTTATAAGTTGTCGACGATCCTTCAGCCAAAAAGTTAACCGACTGATTGCCGTGAACGTGATGGGTTTCACGATCTACCTCGGGCTCTTCAACCAAAACCTCTTTAAAGGTTTTGTTCAAAGGAAGATTTAGATCCCAACCACAAAGCGAACAGATTTCGTTCAGCGACGTAACGACTTTGCCTTCCATTTCGTAGGCATTACCCAAAGGCCGGATCGTGAGATCGACCTTGTACGGGACGCCAGGCAAAAGGTCTTTAAGCGCCGAATTCAACTCACCCGTTTCTCGGGTAAAGCTAAATTGGCGGCCATCTTCAGGGATTTCGGCAAGTCGGATTTTCATAAGATAGGCACACTAAAGTCGAGCCGGATTTCTGTCAATCGCGGGACTTCAAGAGAAGCTCGACTTTCCATCCATCTGCACGAGGGACTAGAATAGAGTTTCGTCCTAGTTAATTCTTACAGGGAGTAAGTGTGATAAACGCCGCGAATAACGCCCTTCGACTGCTTTACCGGACCGCGATCGCGACGCCCTTCCTATTGGTTTCCGCCTTAAGCATTGCCCACAGCGCCCCAGTCGAATTCGCGTGCGGAACCGCCGGTCAAGGAGGTTCATTTTACTCAGAAACCGGTCAGCAAATTTGCGAAACAAAGGGGGCGACGTCGGCCTCAACCACTCTGACGCCCGATTCAAAGGCCATCTTCTGCTTCTACAACGCCACTTGCACGCCCGTGACCCACCCCGTGCGCCAGTACCTGCTACAAAAGCTTGATTCGAAAAACTGGGCGGAGCTTGGCGACGATGAAATCAATCACGCGTTAATTCAAGCAACGATGAGCGGGTCGCTTCCGGCGCCGATGGATCTCACCATCACAGCCGTTCAGTGTCTCGGCGAAAAATCCGCCGATGGCACTCCGAATTGCCCAAAGGTAAATGCCTGCATCAATAATCGGGGCAACCGTGCTCTTTACTGGAAAATGCAGCCACTCAACATTTTTGATCCTGCCAAAGGCGTTAAAAACTCTGACGGCTTTCGCATGAAGCAAGAAGGCCAAGGACTTCCAGAATCAAAAAAGAACGGAGTCGCAAGATGATTCACAAAGTGCTATTTCAGTTTTTTGCGGCGGCTTCTATTTTTTGTGCCGTGCCGTCAGCAATCGCGTCTGGAATTATGACTCTCAAAGGGAAGCTAAAATCCTACAACGAATCGACCTTGACCCTGGAAACAGCGGTGAACCTTTATGTCGTCAACAAGTCGGGCCTCAGTCAGGAGGTACTAACAATGCTTAAAACTAAGCGCACGGGACAAGAGCTCGTTCTGACTGTTTCCACAGAAGCACTGGCCAATGTGGAAGCGAAAACAAAGTAAAAAGCTGCAGGCCCAAAAAAAAGCTGCAGGCCCAAAAAAAGCTGCAGCTCTTTCAAGCTGCAGCCCAAGGTTTTCAGACCCCCGCTCAAGCGAAGATTCGTTGATAAACATTAGCAACCGGTGAAGGTCGCTAATACTTACGCCCGACCTTCCTCCTGTGCGGCGGTCCAATGACTAATCAATACGTTCATTGGCACCACCTCCTTCCACGGCACATACGCCTAGGAGCTTTAAGACGCTCCGGGATCTCAGAATACTCGACCTTCAGCCCAATTTCCAAGAAGAGAAAAATCGACTCGACCAGTTCTCGACTCTGAATTTTCTCAAAAACGTCCGAAAATAAGATGTTTAGAGATTATTTACTGAATTCAAAAC
>JAXMMN010000202.1:0-5100 GCA_034366485.1 Bdellovibrionales bacterium | reverse complement strand
ACCCACGCCTCCTGATTGCCGACGAACCAACGACGGCTTTGGATGTTACAATCCAAGCGCAGATCTTGGATCTCGTCCGCAAACTGCAAAAAGACTTCAACGCTTCTATGATCTTGATCACTCACGATCTTGGTGTCGTTGCTGAAACCTGTGACGATGTTGCAGTTATGTACGCCGGAAAAATCGTCGAGTACGGTTCCGTGGAAGACATCTTCTACCGACCCAAACACCGCTACACACAAGGTCTCCTGAATTCGATTCCACACTTCGAAACGGGCCACCGCTTGAAGCGCCTTGAAACTATTCCGGGCCTTGTGCCCTCGGTGTTTAATTTGCCAAAGGGCTGCCGCTTTCAAGATCGTTGCAAATTTAAACAAGCCGACTGCGAAGCTGCGCAACCAGCCTTGGTACCATTCTCTGGCCCATCTGGTAAGCACATGGCCGCCTGTCTTCATCCGTCATCAGAAGTTCGCCTTCAAGAGGGACACGTATGAACCCCAGCCAACAATCTTCTTCAACAAGCTCAGCAGTGACCACGAACAAATCGGGGACACCATTGATTCAAGTGAAGGACATGATGAAGTCCTTTCCAATCAAGGGCGGACTCTTTGGGCGCGAGGTTGCCAGCGTAAAAGCCGTGCAAGGTGTGAACATTGAAATTCGCAAAGGCGAGACATTGGGGCTCGTCGGCGAATCGGGCTGCGGTAAATCGACACTCGGCCGCTGCATCATTCGGCTCATTGAACCCACTTCGGGACGGATCATTTTTAATGGTCAGGACATCACAGAGACCAAAGGCGAAGAGCTTCGCGCTTTGCGCCGCAAGATGCAGATCATTTTCCAGGATCCCTACGCGAGTTTGAATCCTCGGATGACTGTCGGTTCGATCATCGCCGAGCCGTTGGACATTCATAATCTTTTTGATTCCAAAAAAGATCGCGAAGATCGCGTGAAGCAGCTGCTTGAAACTGTGGGCCTTCGACCAGAACACATCAACCGCTATCCGCATGAGTTTTCTGGCGGGCAACGGCAGCGAATCGGGATCGCCCGCGCTTTAGCCGTGGACCCCGAGTTCATCGTTTGTGACGAACCTGTTTCGGCTCTCGATGTTTCGATCCAAGCGCAGGTCATCAACCTGTTGATGGATCTGCAACAGAAGCTCGGCCTCACTTACCTGTTTATTGCGCACGACCTGAAGGTCGTCGAGCACATCTCAAATCGCGTGGCGGTCATGTATCTTGGGCGTGTGGTTGAAATCGCTGAGAGCGAAGAGCTCTATCGGCACCCCACTCACCCTTACACCAAAGCGTTGCTGTCCGCGATTCCGGTGCCCAACCCGAAGCGCCACGAAGGACGCATTATTTTGACGGGCGATGTTCCGTCACCTATTCGTCCGCCATCAGGCTGCCACTTCCATCCACGCTGCCCGGTCGCAGTTGATAAGTGCAAAGTTGAAGTACCGCAATTGAAAATCACTGGTAACGATCACATGACCTCTTGTCTGTTGGCCGAATCAAGAGTGTAAGCGACTCAAACAGGCAAAATAATAAAGGCGGCTCGAAAGGCCGCCTTTATTATTTTTATCTGCGTCGCTGGAAGCTACTGGCTCCCACTTAGAGCGAATCTATAAAAGCTTTTTGAAATCGGCAAAGCGCTTCTCGCGCGCCTTCGCTGTGTTCATGACGCCTTTTTTCTGCATCTTCAGATAGTCTTTTTTAAGTCTAGCTACACGATCGGCACTCGCTGGATGGCGAGTTGATTCTTCGGCCTTTAGCGCCGCTGTGAATTCAATGTAGTCCGCTGGGTAATAACCCGATCGATAGGCCGCGAGTAAGGCACCACGATCTGCGACTTTTTCCTGATCGCGAGAAAACGGATTCTGAAAGAACTTTTCGTACGCTTTTCCGAGAAGTCCCGAAACGCCATCGCTGACCTCAGACTCAACCATTCCGTCGATCGTGTCGTCGCCCGTGAGATCCGTGTTCAGTCCCGCCTGCTTTGCGAGAGACATTCCACCTTCAGCGGCCTTCGAAACACCCTTCTTAAGTGCCGCGTTTTCAATTTCCGCCAATCCATCCTGGCAAATGATGTGCGTTGCTTCGTGTGCCAAAACCGCAGCCAATTGATCTTCGGATTTCAGACTCTTCATCATTCCCGTTGAAATATAGACGTAGCCACCCGGGAAAGACATCGCCAGCTTTTCGTCTGTCTTTAATGCCGCAAATCGAAAGCCTTCAGCGGGAAGCAGCTTCTCTTTTCCGCCACCACACTTGATGTTTTTAGGTCCGTTATCAAGGTGAAGTGAAACGTATTGGCCGACTTTGTTAAGATACGAAATCACTTTGTCGTCTTCTACCAACGGATATTTTTCAACTAGTGCAACCGACATATCCCGACCAATTTGCACGACTTGTTTCGGATCAAGATTGGCCTTCGCTAGCTCCATCTCTTCGTCGCCAAGTACTTCACCCGCTGTCGAAGTCACTTCTTTCATAGATTCACAGCCGGCAACGATGAGCGAGAGTCCGAGAATTACCAAGATTTTCGTGTTCCAGTTCATTTTCCAACCTCTATACTTAATCATTGTCGAATGAGGCGGCTACGAAGACCGCCCTCTTTCATGAAACCAGAGATTTCAGAGTCCGAAATCTTTAGCGCTTCAATTTTCTCGAGTGTCGAAGCAGACTTTCCCTTAAATTTTCCAGCGGTATCAACCGCAGCATTCATCACATCGCCGACATCTCCGCCGACAGCATCCGATAACGCTTCTTTGCCTTCATCTTCCAACGCTTGTTGTTTTCCTCTGGCGACTGCACCGATGCCGTCTTTAAGCGAAGCGGCCTTCCCTTTTCCCGTCGCCGCCGCGGCCTGCGCAGATGGAGAAAGATCCGAAAATCCTTTGGCAACGCCGCCGATCGATCCGGCAACTTTCGTTTTTGTGTCGGCCACTCCTTGAGAAGCCGAATTCATGCTCGCCACTCCACCAACGATGTCCTTATTGGTAGAAATTGCTGGGCTTGGTACCCATCCTTTGATGGACGGATCATCCGCCAATTCGACTTGTTTGAAGTTTCCCTTCGTCGAAAGTACGTTTACAAGTACACCGGGCTCTAGCTGACGAACGACTTTTCCGCCCAGCAAAGAAGGCGAACTTTTAAGTGGGACTTTCGCTGCGATCGCCGCCTGCTCAGCAGCCAACCCGTTCGAAGCTCCGATTGAGACTCCAACAAAAGACATCACCGTCACGATCGCCAGCAACGGCGCTTTCGTAAAAGTGGCAATTCTATTTTTCATCATGATGCCAAACTCCCATCTTCAACTGCTTAAGTTCACCGTGTTTCAGTGCATCTTGGCAACGCCGTTGCATGATCTTGGCGGGCGGAACCTCTAGGACCTGGCCAAAGGCCTGGTCCGCCGCGCTCCACTCACGCCGCAAATACAGTGCAAAGGCAGATTTGTATCCTGCGATTTTCGCAGGTGCGATTCCTGCCGTGGAAGAATAAATCATGACTGGTTTTGAACGACCTTTCACGGCCACTTGATCGACGAGATAGATCTCCGATGAACCCTCGGCACCCGCCGAGCGCACGGCATCCTCACTTATAAGAAGTGTAACATCATATTGCTTACCAAGCCCCTCTAAGCGCGAAGCTAAGTTAACCGAGTCTCCCACCGCTGTGTAATTGTACCTAGTGTGGGAACCGATGTTTCCACAAATCGCATGGCCCGTGTGAAGACCAACACGTGCAACGAACAAGTCCCCTTCAAAGCCAAACTTTTCGCGCGCCTTTGTATTAAATCTGTCGACGGCTGCTTGATACTCGAGTGCCGTTCGATACGCGCGCTGTGCGTGATCATTTTGTCCAACGACTGGTGCACCCCAGAGCGCCATAATTGCATCACCAATGAATTTATCGACAAAGCCATTGTGCGAAAACACAAGGTCGACACATTCGTCCAAATACATATTTAAAATTTCAACTAGCTTGTCTGCATCGGTCGATTCGGCGAGCGACGTGAAACCAGAAAGATCAGAAAACAAGATTGAAATTTCGCGCCGATCTCCAAAGCGCGTCGCACTCAATTTTCCGGACCGTATCAGTTGGACCATCGAGTCTGACATCGAATTTTTAATCGACTGGATAAACCGCTCGCGCTCTTTCCATTCCGTTTGGAATCGAAACGACAAAAACGCAATCGCCAAGCCACCCATTGCCAATACGAATGGAACCGGATTCAACCAAAAGTCCACGAGCCAAAGTCCATAGCTAAGTGCAGGGATGGCGAACATCACGATCAAGACACTTGCGAGAAGCGCCGGGCGAGGACTTGCCGGGCGAAACACCGCGAACGCAAGCACAATTCCTAAAATCAGTGCCGAAACTGCAATCGCCCAATCCGTCGTTCGTTTTACTCGTTCCCCATGAAGCAGATTAAGAGCTTGAGTCGTGTGTACATAGACACCTGGTGCGCGTTCGTCGGTCGGCAGCGGTCGCAAATCATAGAGGCCCGGTGCCGCGACGCCAAGAATCCAGTGCTTTCCGTCGAGAATCTTTTTTGCCTCGGCAACTGCCGCGTCTTTGGGTCCATCATGAAATTCAGAACGATAGACGCGCAACAACTCCATGAAGTCGAGCAGTGGAAGAGTGTCTCGCTCATAAAACTTCAGCAAGGTTGATTTCACACGGCCCGAAGGCCAATAAAGGTCGTCACCAGAATCAATCCGACTTCGCCCCAAAATTGCCGCTTCGCCAATCGATGGATACTTTTTGCCATCGGGACTTTCAAAGGCCCGCGGAACACGTCGATAAACGCCGTCGTCTTCAAGCGGAAGATTGACTGCTCCATAAACAATTTTTTCGTCGATTTCTTTGATGATATCCGAATTGGGTTTTTGAAATGAATTGGATGTTGGCGCAGGAAACACGATTCGGGATTCGGGATTTAGGCTTATATACTTCTTTAAAGCCTCGTTAAAAGCTTCATCATCCGGCTTCCCATAGACAGAGTGACTGTCAAACAGAAGGTCAAACGTCACGGACTTGGCTTTCAAAAGTGTCGCTGTCTGTAGAAAGGGCCCATAGATTTCGCGCGGCCAGG
>JAXMMN010000201.1:0-5491 GCA_034366485.1 Bdellovibrionales bacterium | reverse complement strand
AGCGGGCGCTTTATACTAAAGATTCAAGCTATAATTAACTTACTAAATCCAATTCAAATTCACGCTTACAAAACTAGTCAGACAAATCGCCGTTTTAAAATCGTCTTTCAAAAAAAGACGGACGAAGGCCGAACGGAATTTCGCCGTGAGAGGGTGAGAGTTCCCATAGAGTAAGGAAAAACGCAAATCTTATCCGAAGGAGTCGGCACGAGATTGCCAGAGATATCGGAATCATATTGCACAGCGCCAGAGTCGCACACTTACTAGGCAAAATACGCAGGCAACTCCGGAGCGGTAGCTCCAAATCTTTCGATGCCCCTGCATCGAAAGCAGCGTAGGCCGGAGGCCGGAGCGACATAGATGGAGCCCATGGGGAGAATCGAACCCCCGATCTCGCCCTTACCAAGGGCGTGCTCTACCACTGAGCCACATGGGCAGGAAAACTAAGAGATCGGAGAAGAGACTAAACACGACGAGGAAAATTGGAGCGGGAGACGGGTCTCGAACCCGCAACCCTCAGCTTGGAAGGCTGATACTCTAGCCAATTGAGCTACTCCCGCCCGTTCCAAACCTCGTCAAAAAATGTACTGTTTCCGACCTTCTGTTTCTAATCGCGCTTGTGAGAAAAGTGGTGGAGAGGGCAGGATTCGAACCTGCGAAGGCGGAGCCAGAAGATTTACAGTCTTCCCCCGTTGGCCACTTGGGTACCTCTCCGCTCAAAACGCTCAACAAATACGACTAGAAAACAGCGGAACCATATCTAAACAAGCCGTTTCACCAACCTGTTTCGAACCTTTGATTAAAATGGAGCTGGTTATGGGACTCGAACCCGCAACCTGCTGATTACAAATCAGCTGCTCTACCAATTGAGCTAAACCAGCCTAAGTTAACCAAAAGAACGACTGTCCATTTACGGGAGCGGGAAGAACCGAGTCAAAGACTTTCCTAAAACAAAAGCGATTGACTCGATTTTCTGCCTAAAAAGCTTAAGACTTAGGCGGTATCCCGTGCTGACGGACAGACTCGTAGAGCGCCATCGTTGCCGCAACAGCAGCGTTGTAGCTTGATCCACCCGGCACCTGCGGGAGTTTGACGAGCTCATCGCAGGCGCGTTCGACGGTGATCCGAAGCCCCGAGGACTCGGATCCGATCACCCAAACGATTTTTTCCGGAAGTTTAAAGTTCCAAGGAAGCCCGGTTCCCTTTTCTGCGAGGCCAAAGATCCAAAAACCAGCTTCTCGCATCAGTTCGAGTTCGCGCGGAAGGTTTGATACGACTTCAACAGGAACATGTTCGGCGCCACCGCTTGCGACTTTGGTTGTCGCCGTTGTGACGGTCACACTTCGGTCTTGCGGAAGTAAAATGCCTGATGCCCCAAGTAGCCACGCTGAGCGCAAAATTGCGCCGAGATTCATTGGGTCTTCTAAGCCATCGCAGGCAACGACGATGCACTTATCTAGTTTTTTAAGGGCGTTGAGATTGAACTTAGGAGATTCAGTGATGACCGCCGCAGCTCCTTGGTGACCAGAGCCGATGTTGTCGAGCTCTTTTGCCGAAAGAGGCCGGATCTCAACATTGTTTTCTGTAGCGAGGTCCGCAATTTCTTTGATTTGCGGTGCGCGCAAATAGTCTTCCCGCAGTCCGAGTCGCTTGATCGCATGCGGCCGAACTTTAATAGCCTCGCGCACGGAGTGTAGCCCCAGCGAAAGACGTTCGCGACCGGAAATCATGAAGGCAGAATTTGGTTTCGCCGTTGGCGACGTCGCCCCAGGAGGCCGGCCCTCACTGCGAATGACCACTGGAGAATCTTCTGATTCGCTCGCTCGATTTGCCGCCGCACGAGCGACGATATGAGCCGGTGGTCGAGACGGTGGCGCGAAAGTACCGCGGCCACTTGGCTTACCAGTTGGGCGACTTGGGCCACCGCGGCCAGCTGGCCGTGCGCCAGCTTTACCAGCACTAGAACCACTTGATCCGGGTCGGCTTGTTCTTTCGGTACGTTTCTCTGGACGTCGTCCTCGATCTTTAGACATGTCTAAACTCTTTCACTGAATTCATTCAGAATTCGAAGCGCCATCTCGCGACGGTCGCGCGCTTCTAGTATTGGTCGACCCACGACAAGGGCACTCGCGCCCGCTTCAGCGGCTGATGCAGGAGTTTCTATTCGAATTTGATCGCCGCTGGAAGTTCCACTCGGGCGGATTCCAGGTGTGACGAGATAACTGTCGGGGATCGCTTTTCTCAAACGAGCCGCCTCCAGCGGAGAACAGACAAAACTTTTTAAACCTTCTTTGCGCGCCTCTTGAGCGAGATCTTCGACGAGACCACTCACTTCAAGCCCTCGCAAATGAACCGGCAACGTGTCTTTGTCGAAACTCGTTAGTACGGTCACCGTCAAAACGCGAAAGGGACGATGGCGATTAAGATCTGCTTCGACTTTGGCCATTAGCTGAAGCGCCTTTGGGCCTGAGAGCGCGTGAATCGTTGAATAATCCGCACCTGCTTCGAAGGCTGTTCGAATGGCTGCTTCCATGGTCGAAGGAATATCAAAATGTTTGCAATCGACAAAAACAGATCCGTGCTGAGAGATGGTTTTCACGAGCCCAGAACCATCGCGCAACATCAAGCGAGGCCCAAGTTTAAACCCAAGCCCGAGGCCAGACAATGAATCTGCAATGGCTACCGCCTCGGCCGGACTGTCGACGTCCAAAGCGACGAACACTTTCGGTTCAGGCTTCGCCGATTTCTTGGGAAGAGGCGACGACATCAAGTGCTCGCCTTTTCCGATTTAGCTGGCAACTTACCAGCTCGAATCGTCGCAAGAAGCTCAAGAACTTTTTCCGTGGCTTCTTCGGCTTTCACTTTGTCCATGATTTTATTTTTTCGCGCCATCACTTCGATAATTCCCTCTTTAAGTCCCCGACCACCCACGTTGAGGCGCACAGGAAGCCCAATGAGATCTGCATCTTTAAACTTCACACCCGGTCGTTCGATTCGATCATCCATCAAGACGTCAAGACCGTGCGCTTGAAGATCTCGGTAAAGAACCTCTGCCGACTGGCGAACTTCTTCTTGGTCGGGATCAAGTACGACGAGATGCACATCAAACGGCGCAATTCCGTGTGGCCAAACAATTCCATCGGCGTCGTGCGACTGCTCGATGGCCGCCTGAATAGTTCGTGAAACGCCAATTCCGTAGCAGCCCATTTCAATTGCCGTCGCCGTTCCCTCTGGCGTGAGGTACGTGGCCTGCATCGCTTTGGAGTACTTCGAACCAAGATAAAACACGTGCCCGACTTCGATGCCGCGGAAAGATTTGTACACACCCGCTTTGCCATGTTCTTGGCACCGAGGACAGAAATGTCCAGGCTTCGCCATGCGAATATCCGCAAACTTTTTAACCTGAACATCGCGCCCGAAGTTTACATTCTTTAAATGCTCAGCATCTTTGTTGGCACCAACGACAAAGTTCGCGAAACCCTCAATCGCTGAATCAAAGTAAACCGGAATCTTTAAGCCAACCGGACCGCAGCTACCTGGCCACGCGCCAGTCGTTTGCTTCACTTCCTCGTCCGTCAATAGAAGCGGCGGATTGGACAGACCCAATGCGTTTTTCAGTTTGATGGGATTCACTTCATCATCGCCAGCGAGACAAACGGCAACAGCCATCAGATCTTTTTTGGTCGGATCTGCGCCATCATTGGTTGAAAAGAACATCGTCTTTACCAACTGTCCTTCAGGAATTCCAAGTGACTTCGAAAGTGTACCGATCGACTTCAAGCCAGGCGTCGGAAAGCTTTCCATTGGGAGAGCGGCCGCAGTGGACTTCATCGTCTTCGTAAGTGCTGGAGCAACTTCAATGTTGGCTGCGAAATCACAGGTGTCGCAGACCATCAAATGGTCCTCACCCGCGTCGGCGAGAACTTGAAACTCATGGGTTTTACTGCCGCCGATGTTGCCCGCATCCGCTTCAACAATTCGGTACTGAAGTCCTAAACGATTGAAAATCGCCTTGTAAGCGTCGTACATCAGATCATAGCTCTTCAGCGCCGCCGCTTCGTCGGTGTCGAAACTGTAAGCGTCTTTCATGATAAATTCGCGACCACGCATCAACCCAAACCTGGGACGGATTTCGTCGCGGTACTTCGTCTGGATCTGATAGAGATTTGCTGGCAGATCGCGATACGACTTCACGTCTTTTCGAACGTAATCGGTGATCACTTCTTCATGGGTGGCGCCCAAGCAGAAGTCGTGACCATTGCGGTTTTTAAACTTCAAAAGCCCATCGCCCATTTCTTTCCAGCGATTGGTTTCCTGCCACAATTCTGCTGGTTGAACCATCGGCATCAAGACCTCTTGGCAGCCGCGACTGTCCAACTCTTGGCGAATGATAGATTCGAATTTTCGAAGTGCCCGTAGAGCGAGGTTTCCGTAAGTGTAAATTCCGGGCGCAACCTTTTTGATCATCCCCGCCCGAGCCATTAACTTGTGGCTTGGGATTTCAGCGTCGTTCGGCGCATCTTTCATAGTGAATAAGTGAGCTTTTGACCAACGCATTTAAACGATCTCCTCTACATCGATGCCGTAACCTTTGATTTTGCGGTGCAAATAACTTCGCTCGAGCCCAATCGCTTCTGCTGTTTTCGAAATATTGCCTTTATTCTCTGAGATTTTTCGCAAGAGATACTCTTTTTCAAATTTCGCACGAGCTTCTCTGAAGTTGTCGATGCCGTCGCCAGCGCCCTCGCCTGCGTCGTCAACACCAGCATCAAGCTCTCCGGCAAAATCGGCGCCCAACGAAACACCGCCACCCGACAATGATGTAAGCCCAGCGAATCTCAAGTCGTGGACATCGACAAATTCCGTGGGAGTTAAAATATAAATTCGCTCGATAAAGTTACGAAGCTCGCGAACGTTTCCTGGCCATGGATGTGCCACGAGCCTGGTCATCGCGGCCTCGGAAAAGGACTTCAAACGAAAGCCACCTTCGCGTGCGAAGAGTTCACTGAAATGCTGAACCAGTGCCGGCAAATCGGGCGTCCGGTCCCGGAGAGCGGGAACGTGGCACGGAATGACGTTTAGACGATAGTAAAGGTCTTCGCGGAAACGACCTTCTTTGATTTCAACTTCTAGATTTTTATTCGTGGCCGCAACGACGCGCACATCGACCTCGATCGCTTCTTCACTTCCCACACGGTTGAAGCGCTTTTCTTGCAAAATACGCAGAATCTTCGCCTGCGTTTTCAAACTCATGTCCCCAATTTCGTCGAGGAAAATCGTTCCGCCATTGGCGTGATCAAACTTACCTTTTCTTGCTTTTTCTGCGCCCGTGAAAGCGCCTTTTTCGTGTCCGAAAAGTTCACTCTCGATGAGATCTTCAGGGATCGCAGCGCAATTGACGTCAATGAAGGGCTTTGACGCACGAGAACTGAGGTAATGAACATTCTGGGCCACAAGCTCTTTACCGGTCCCGTTTTCACCTGTGATCAGG
>JAXMMN010000200.1:0-5009 GCA_034366485.1 Bdellovibrionales bacterium | reverse complement strand
ACCAAAAGCATCGCTCGATCGAGACTCAGTTTTTCTTCTTGAGTTAACCAAAGACGATGTTCAAGTTTTGTGGTCCCGGCCTCGAGGGCCTTCGGATTTTCTTTTGCCCAATCAAGCTTTCCACCTTGCGCTTCAAGCCGTGCTCGAAGGCCGTAGTAGCTAAAGGGAAACCGACGCGCAACTTCCTCAGCCTCGGACTTGGCTCTCGGGTTTTGCAGCTTTTCTAAACTTCTCCATAGCCAATAACGTGCTTGAAGTTCGTAGTTATCGACGGCCTGGGTCGCAATCATCTTTTCAAACATCGCCGCAGATTTCGAATAGTCCATTTCGCGGTAGGCAATCAAACCCAAGCGCAAGCTTGCCAGTCGACTCGACGGTGTTCCCGCATGTCTTGCGACAAGCTCTTCTCCATAAATTTTTGCCTGTTTGAAGTCATCCAATGCGATCGAGGCATCCATCGCAAGCTCAAGTGTTTTAGTTGCCCTTGAGGAGCCCTGCTTCTCTGCGGCAACTTTACCCAGTCGCGCCGATTCGCTCCAAAGGCCGCGATTAAAGGCAAGCCTCGCCCACTCCGCAACACGATCGGGATCTGCTTTTTCCATAATAGCCAAAAGCGAGTTGCGCACTGGCTGAAATTTTTCATTCGGCTTTTCTGCGACAGACACGAGGCTTTCATAAGTTCGATCTGCAGCCCATTTTGCGCGAGGACTTCCTGGAAATTCATTGATCAGCTTTACCGCATCCTCTCCCGCAGCCACTAAGTCCCCAGACTTCAGGTTCTGCGAAATTCGCTCGTAGAGCTCAATTTCTTCGGCGCTTCCAGCCGGCTGTTTTTCTGCATTCCTTGCTGCGGCTTCGTCCGCTGCAGTGCTGATTGATTTTTTTGTCTGCGATGCTGACTCCAAGTTTTTAAGTCGATCTCTTAAATCGGGCTGTTCTAGCTCGAGAAGACTTCTCCGAAAAAATTCTCTCGCTCCCTCTGGCTTCTGGCCCAAAAACAAAAGCTCTCCTGCGATTCGCCAAACCTTCGCCCGACCGGCATCGTCCAAAGATTGTTTTCCAGCTGGCGTCAAAGTAATCGCAGACGAAAGCGTTTCCACCCTTTTCCAAGCGCGCGGTCGGTTGAACTTCTGATCCATCTCGAGCGCTGCAACCAAGGCTCGTGTCCAAGCACTGCGCAACCGCTGGCTCCAAGGTCCGAAAGAAAGAAACGCAGCCTTAGAGTCCATTTTCGTTAAAACAAGATTCAGTCGATCGGAATTGATTTTGGAAATCGGCAACTTTTCTGCGCATTCAAATTCTTGAGCCAAGATCCATGGTTCAAGGGATTTCGCTTTCTTCGCGGCCTTCGGCGCAGCCTTTAAACACTTGTCATACTCTTTTGTATCGAAGAATCCCTTTAAGGCTTTTAACTCGGAGGCCGCTGCAGGATTCACAACCAGTTGATCCGCGAGCGTCAAGGTTACGGGCTGAGCCGATGCACCAAAGGCACGAAAACCGAAAAGTAATCCGGCCATCAAAATCCAAAGAGACAAATTCAACCGAACAAATTTTCTTTGGCTCATTTGGCCTCCTTGAACTCGTAAACTTCGTGCTCACCAGATTTTGCGATCAACGCCAGTCGGTCCTGCCATGTCCTGCGCTCTGAACCCCAGCGAGCTTTTTCGTCTGGGCCCCAGTAAACGTGGGTCATTTTCAACCGCTTAGCGATCTCAATCCAGTCTTCTGCGCCCTTCATAAACTGTTCAAGATCAGCTTCCATTGCTGAATATGAAATTCCGTGTGACCACAAATGTCCCGCGTAACCCAACGCCCTCAACCGACCAAAGTATGCGAGTACATGAGTTGGCGATTGCGCCGATAAAAAGACCGCCTTGTAAGAAATTTTCTGCAAGACAGTTTCCGCATGTGCCAATTGATCAACCGACCAAACCGTTGGCGCCCGTCCCGCGGGCTTTTCCCAAGATTCCGCAACAACACGAATGCCATGATGAAACCCTACGACAAGCGCGAAGGCCGAAATCCCGGCCCAAAATCGAGATGGTTTAAGCTCTTGAAGTTTAATCAAATTTCTTCCCAACAGCGCAAAGCCTAAGACCCAGGGCCAAAGGAGCACCTTCACATTGTCCCATTCCCAAGGCGCCAACATGACGAAAAGGAAGATCGCGAAAAATCCGAGATAAATGAGACTTTCTTTCCATGTCGATGGCGGCTTCGCACCCGCTTCGTCATTTTTAAAAAGAGTGCGCTTAAGTGTGAATACACCAAGGCTCATCAAAAGTAAGACCGAAGTACTAAGACCAAAGTTTTTCCAATACCACGCAATGCCGCTTGCAAGAGTGCTGTTTTCTGGAAGAGTCCAAAACCAGCGCAGCCTCACGACCGACGCTTTAGAAAACGCATCGGAGGTATGAAAAATCAATAATGATGCAGGGATAATCGCCCAGTACAGAGCACGGTTTTTAAGTAAGAAGCGACCTGCAAACTCTCGTGTTCGTCGAATGCCAAAGTCTTTCCAGATCAGCACAAAAAGCATCAAACTTACGATGACGAACGAGTGAGCGTGAAAAAGAGGAAACACCGCCCACATACGCCCGAGGCCCCCCACCGCACGCTGAGGCAGTCGCGTCGAGCCTGACAGGTGGGGACGTAAATAGAGAAGAAGCATCAAACCAATTGGCAGCGCCCAAAGCATTCCTCGCTGTGTGATCCAGATCGCAAGAAAGAAGCTCTTCCAATCGAGCTCCATAGCCGCAACACCAGCTCCAGCGCTTCCGTTGGCGACAGCACCTCCGGCCAAAAAGAATGCAGCCATTGCCCAAGCGCCGCCAAGTTCGCGAAGCAAAACTAAGGACGAGACTGTTGCTGCAAGGCCCGCAAAAAACAAATGCCCGCTAGTTGCGAAGCCCAAAGATTCCCAAAGCGCATTATAAAGATCGGGACCAAAGGGATAGCGAAGGGGCTCGCTAGCAAAAATCGGATTCAGCGGAAGGAACTCTATTCCGTTCGCGAGAGCACGAATAAAATTGATGTGAAGCGGAAGGTCTCCGTAGTTTGTCAGCGAAAGGGTCACTACACCAGGTGCCGTCCCCGCTGGAATGGTCGGCATCATCCACGCGAAGTGCTTCCAACTAGCGAAAATAACAAATACGAAAATCAGAGTTTCAAAAAGATCCCAAGGCCGCACAACCCCAGGTGCTCGCCATTCAAGCGTGTTGCGCATCGCTCGTGTAAAGCGCCTTGCACGAAGAACCGAAAAAGCCAAGCTGACAGCCGCGATCAACGGAGATAGTCCACCAAACAGCCATGAGAGAATAAATGCGACGGCCGTTGCGGAGACCGAATGAGCGACAAAAAAATGTGAAAAGCTCAGCAATCGACTTCTCACTTTTTCACCACTGCGCTTTCAATTGGGACATCAGCACCCAACACATTTCTAAACTTTTCGAAATCAAACAACGCCCAGCCGTGGTCGTAAGAATCTCGTAGCCGAAAATCCATTCGACCGAATTTCTTGGGTAGAACATTCCTGAGTCCGTCCAAGATCGATCCGTCGATCAGCATGAGATCTGCATTGGCGATGATTTTGGGATCACGATCAAGATCTTCCAGTTTCGCATACTTGAGATTCGGGAAAAGCGCGACTTCATACGGCAGCGGCCAAGGATCTTGGATCATAATCACAATCGACAGATTTTTTACGTCCGGGCTTTGGCGAATTTTTCGTTTCAATACGTCCATGACGTTTGAGTAATCAGTGGTCGTCTGAACATAGACGTAAGGCTCACCCGCCTTTGCGAAATCGAAGAAATTCAATCGATAACTACGCACCGTCGAATGAACAAGTGTCAGACCAAGAACGACGGCGGTCAAAAGACGCCACTTGCCTCGTTCCATTTGCGGCAAAAGTAAAAATGAAAGCGGCCAAAAGCCAAGCAATAGCCACGGTGTTTTGTACGGGATCAACGAATACGCAAGCCAAGTACCAAATCCGGTCAGCAACAATAGCCGCTGAGCCCGCTGCTCATAACGCAAGAGCAAAGTGCCGACAACAGCAGCTGCAAGACCGATGAGTAAGACCCATTCGTAGCGTGCCATTGTTTCCAGCCAGTAGAGGAAAGGTTTTTCATGGCCATTTCCCTTGGTTCCGGTCTTGGTCCAAAAATCGAAGGCTCGAAAGAAATCGCCCGCGCCGCGGGCGTGCTCAAAGAAGCCGGTGTAAAGCGCGAAAAGAAGAAACAGGGAAATCGAAGAGATGACCGCTGTGTCGCGAATCAGACGTCTTGATTCTGCTGTAGTAAGGTCAGAAAGACGACTCCACGGTTGTCCCGTTTTCTCCCATCTTTCCATAAACCAAATCATCACTTCGGCAATGAGCCAAGTGCCGACAAAAATGAAAAATGTTTCTTTCGTCGAAAGCATAATCAGGAGGCCCGCAGCGATCATCGCCACCGCTTCGCGACTTGGCTTAGCTAGCCAAACAAGGCGACCGTAAACGAAAGCTACCTGACCTAAGATGAAAAGTGTTTCGTGAATCGCATAGCGCCCGTAAAAGGTGAACGCAGGGCTAACGGCGATAATCCACGCAGCGACGACGGCGGCTGGACCAAGAAATCGACGAAACTGAAAAATGAAATACACGAGACCCATCGACAAAAAGGCATTCATGATTCGAAACGATTCGATTCCTCGACCAAATAAAACCTCTGCGCCGTGCAGAAGGTAAAAGTACAAAGGTCCGTGAAAGTTGGTCGGGTCGTAGGTGTAAAACCCATCTCGCCAGATCGTCATAACGAAATGACCGTTTATTCCTTCGTCAAAATGTGGCGGTTTTATTCCTAAATCGCGAAAACGAAAATAGGCCGCAACAGCCAATAATGGCCATAGCCAAAACGTCGAGCGGTAGGATTGCGAATCGCGATTTTCGTTTGTGCGCACCATTTCTTAGAATAACCTATCATTCATGAGCACGTCGTCCAATCCGACATTGTCTATTGTGATTCCCGCCT
>JAXMMN010000199.1:0-7977 GCA_034366485.1 Bdellovibrionales bacterium | reverse complement strand
GTAGGTGGAGTCCACCCGGGCATGACGAGCACGTCCGCCTTCGTCAGTTCCAGATGGCCGCGGCCCACTCCGGGTGGTCGATGAAGGGGTTGCGATTCCCTTGAACTTTATAGATCTGTTCGTTGCGGCTAAGTTCGTCCGCATCGACTGGATCTAGCGTGTGCCATTTGCGGAGGAACGCTTCTTCGCGTGGGTCGATATTCAGGCGATAGCGAACTGAGAAATAGAAAAGTGCGCGTGCCACGTTGCCTTTGTGAGCGACTGGCGGTTCAAAGATGTCCTCTGATGACCCGTTTGCTGTTCCATATTTCGATGTCGAACATGGCAGCGCTCGGTCTGGGACGGCGACGTCACCAAATTTGTGGTTGCCGCGAATCGAGTTCATTTCCGATTGAGTTGGGTAAAGGTGATGAAGATCGCTCTTCTGTACATCTTTCCCCATACCGCTGTTGAAGCGGCTTTGTGGCCAAGTGTGCTCGGTGTTGAGCATCGAATTTTTCGGGATTTTTCCCGGGCCAATCACTTCTGCCCCGCCGAAGTGACGGTTGGTGAATTCGATTTCGCAGTAAACGTCTTTAACAGAATAATTTCCCGCATTGTTTTGCAGGTGAATCTGTCCCATCAAAATTCGTCGAGCTGTCGAATAGCCAACTGAAGTGTGTTGGTAGCAGTCACGTTGAGCGGTGTCGCACGTGGCGCCGATTTGATCGAAGCCCCCAGAGACGCGCTGGTGGCGGCTTTCTAGGATATCTCGAAGCTCTTGAATGAGGTCTTCATCCCGGGTGCCTGCGGACACAGCCTGATAAAAATCATTTCCGTAGTAGGGAACTTTGCCCGAGAGACTTAAGGCTTGAACATCTTGGACGCTGAGTCCGATGTAAGCAGTCGAGATTGCAAGGAGAACTCTAAACCCGAACATTCGAACAGTACCAGTAGCCTGACCCATCATCCCATTCCCTCCCGCGCCACCCCTCGTGGACCGCGAAACCAGTGATGCTGAACATAGACACTATTGGTGTTAGCCGCCCCTGATAGGAGCGGCAACATTTACAATTTTAGGTTTGAGTTTAGCCGCGCCGCAGCGCAAACCAGAGACCTCGGCGACGCATAAAATCGCCGAGCAAGCCTGCGAGGCGCAGCGGTGGGCAGCGCCCACCGCGAGACGCTTATAACGTTTCGGAGAAGAGCTGCTTCATCGCTTCCCATGAGCGAGCGTCAGCCGCGGCGTTGTACGCAGCGCCCTTGGAATTGTCAGTGCCGGCCGCTTTTTCGGTGAAGGAATGGACTGCTCCTCCGTACTTGATCAATTGCCAATCAACTTTACTTTTTCTCATTTCCTCTTCGAACGCAGAAAGATCAGCCGCTGGTACATACGGATCATCCGCGCCGTGCAGTGCTAAAACGCGGCCTTTGATTTTCGCGCCATCGGCGGGCTTCGGCGAATCTAAGCCACCGTGAAAGCTTACGACTGCTTTTACATCAGCGCCGGCACGTGCAAGCTCGATCGCCGCTGTTCCGCCGAAGCAATACCCGATAACAGCGAGTTTATTTTTGTCGACGTTCTTTTGTTTGCCGAGCTCTCTTAGGCCCTGGTGCATTCGGTTGCGAAGTGGCACGCGATCTTTTTTATAGCCGGTTGCCATGGACGCTGCTTCTTCCACATTTTTTGGTTCTCGACCTTTGCCATAGATGTCGACGGCGAGTGCGACGTAGCCAAGTTCAGCAAGTTTATCGACTTTGCTTTTCGTTTCGTCAGTGATGCCCATCCAATTGTGAGCGACAAGAACTCCCGGGCGCGGTCCTTTTAGCGAGTCATCGTAGGCGATGTAGCCAAGATACTTATTGCCCGCGAGATTGTACTCGTAAGGCTTTTTGACAATGGCGCCGTGGGCAGCACCTGTGAGGACCGAAAGAAGCGCGATCGCCATGAGGGAAAAAATAGAACGCATGTGTAAACCTCCTGAAATAACTAACTGGAAAGCCCTAAGCCCACCATCGTTCAGGCTGACAGTCAAAGTTGATCAGTCAAACAGGCGTTCGGTTTCATTCAGGTCATCACCTTTTTGCGGCTCAAAGTCGTTCTCAGGTGCGATCACGTCTGGATCAGGTTTTTCTGAATCGAGTTTGAATTCTCTCGTGTTGCCGGGCGCGGAAATTCGCTCGCCATCCGTCGGCGTCGATCGAAAACGTCGCTTCGGCATCGAACTGAAAACAACATTTAAAGTGAAAGCCGAACCCTCTGCATCGCGAAGACCTGTGAGTGCTTGCATATAGCCAGCGCGAATTTCGACCGTTCGGCCCGGCTTGAAGCCAAGCCATCCCCGCGCACGTAAAATCGCAGGATCAAACGAACGGTATCGCTGACTTCCGGCATTGGCGGAAACATTGGTGCTCGTGCGCTCGGCTTCCGTCAGTTCGTCATTCATCAACACTTCGTGTCCATCGACGCCGCCACCGACCATCATCATGTCGCCAATTGGAAGTTCGCCGTAAGCTCCCCACAACAATCGTTTCGCGAGCCCCTCGGTCGGAATGTGTGTCCCGACATAGCCGAAAAGGCGAAAAGATTTAATGTCTCGACGCATATGTAAAATCGCACGAGCATAGTAAGCGCCATCGGCGATCAACGGAGTCGTTTGAGTTTTGCTAAAGGTCGCAAGAGGTCCGCCGGCATCCATCGGCATACCGGCTTCAACTTCTGCAACCATTAATAGCCATTGTCGCCAAACCGTGAAGTGTCCGCCGAGATAAGCTTCAGTCAGACCACTGTTGGTTTTTTCGGAAAACGCATCGACGGCTCGCACTTGCGCTAACCCGATTCCGCCGTACGCGGAAAACTTTGGCCAAAAAGCGTAGCGACCGCGCACCCAGGAATTGAAATCGGTTAAACTGTTGTCGCCCGTGAGGCGCGAAAACTCTCCTCGCAGCGGGCCGAAGTTCGCATTCGATGAGAAGTACTCAGTGGTATTTGAGATTCCAAACGAACCCTTTCGCCATGACCATGGCGGAGTTTCGATAGGGCTCGCTTTCGCGGCAGTCGAAAGAAGTATCGTAAGAAGAACAAAATAGGAGAAACGAGTGATGCGATCCATGCTTCGTCAAACTAACATTTTGCTTAGCGTGAACCAAGTGTTTGACGGCAATTGCCGAGCAAGTCGTGGTCAGTGGATTGATGCCGCGACTTAAATCGAGGTCCGTCTCATGTTGATAATTTCGGTTTTCCGCCTAGGAGAATGACGATTTCTACAAATTTTCTTCGGCTCGCAATAGGCCTAGCTCGAGCGTGTTTTCATATTGAGACGCCAGACTCGCCAGGAGGCTAGATCGCACAGGAACTCACCAAAGACGCCGAAAAGACGTTAGAATAATGCTTTTGGGGGAGAGTGCGCCATGCTTCATTTCATGAATGCCACCGGGCGATTCCGAGTTCTAATGATCGCTCTAATCGCCGTCGGCAGTTTGTCGCTGACAGCGTGTAAGAGCGAAACAAACTATTTCGCTACTGACAGCGCATCTTCAGGTGATGGCGGCAGCGGCGATACACCGACGGCTTCGACTGGATTTCGAATTCGACTGAAGGCGAAAACTGGGGTCGAAGGATTCCTTCATAAATTTGGCGACATTGCAGCGGCTTGCGAAGTTCCCTTGGTGGATAAGGACACTCCGACTGCAATTAACTGTATGTTGAACATGATGGAATATGACCTTTGGTTCCACGGTTTTACATATGAAGTGAACGTACCAGCAGGATTTTGCGAATACATTGAAGAGACACCTTATTATTCTTGGGATTCGTTACCTGGTGTCGCGCCCGCCGCTGCTTCGATCACCACGCTCGACGGGGCAATTACGGCATGTAACGCTGATGGCGTTGCAGGCACCTTTGCAGTAGGGGGCACAACTTGTACGGTCGGCGAGGGGACGTTCACTGCCGCAGGCGGATTCAAATGTGACTACGACTACACAACTCCGACGGGTCGAGGCCCAAACTGTTGTACTGGAACGACAGAGCTTGCATTGACGACGCAGACGACTGTTCTTGATCCACCAGGTGTCACCTCTGTAACGACAGCGCTGACTATTAATCAGCAAGGTAAGTTTGCTAACTGTATTGAGTCTCCGATGACTTATCTCGAAGAGACGGAATGGCCAAAGAATGCAGATGGAATCGCGACGGGAATCATCATCGAGCTTGCGGGAAATCAACTGACGCGAACTCAGAAAGTCCTGTCTCCAATTGCAGCCTTCGAACTCGACAAACGTGACCTCGGTTATTCGACTTCGTTCCTGGCGGGCATGCATGATTGGGCCGCGTACGCGGCAGATGCCAGCACATGGTCAACGGCAAGACAGCGTCCGCGACCTCTTCGTCCGCTGCGGGACAAAGGTCCCAACGGCGATTGGTCGACAGGGTCTACGATTAACGGATTCGACGGAAGCTATGTTTTTTCATGTTTGGGTCCCGCGGGCGAACTTCGCCATCGGATACGACTTTATGCCAACGAGTGGAACACCGTTGAAGATTATCAGGCATTCAAAACAGATGGCGTCGCTTCGGCAGTGGACCCTTCTCGCGGCGGATTGTCGGGAGTCGATTGTTCCGCTGTTAACACCGGAATTGGTTCGACTTGTAACAGCTTCTGGGGTCTCCAGGATATTATCGACGATCCAGATGGTGCCAACGGAAACGCAACGCTTTGGTTTTTCCCGGATGATTGGCGCCGAGCACGACCGACGCAGTAGAAGTTTGGCTGGCTGAGTGAGCCTTTACTGGTTTGAGAATTTTACAGAAGTGTCGTGTTGATTCTTCGTGTTTTTCCGGGACCAGCAAAAGATTCGAATTGATCTAGATTTAAACAGAAAGGGACGGGCCAACCGTCCCTTTTCTTTTGCCCTGTTGTTGCAATAACTCCTGCTGGCCGGTCTCGCACGCGCCGTGCGACCGCTCAAAGGAGCCATGGATGCCACAGCTTTCTCGCCGTGAACTTCGAAATAGCCTTGTCGTGATCGTAGGCTTGGCCTCTACAACTCTCGTGGCCTCAGCCTGGTTTTGTGAATCGAAAAGTCCGCTTGAAGCGCAAACTTCAGGCACCCCAAGTGCCACACAGATAGCTTCTTCGGGCCGTGTCTGGGAGCCAGTGATGGCGGGTTTCGAGAGCGATGAAATTGAGTGGGTTCATCCCGAAGACGAAGTTAAGACTGAACGCAGCAAGATTTTGAAGGGTCTTGAAGCTTCTTTCTAGACAAGATTGTGCCCGCTTCTAGATTGAGCCACCGGCCTCCTTAAGTGTAAGCTCATTCCATGAGCCAAACGCTATCCGATCGATACAACGCAAAAGATGTTGAGACCCGCACTTACGAGTGGTGGGAAAAATCCGGCTACTTCAAAGCCGCCGACAAAAGCACAAAACCGCCATTCTCAATTATTCTGCCTCCGCCCAATGTGACGGGCCAACTTCACATGGGTCACGCCCTTGATCACACCATTCAAGATTTGATTATTCGCTGGAAGCGCATGAGCGGTTTCAATACGCTTTGGCTTCCTGGCACCGATCACGCCGGCATCGCCACGCAATCGGTGGTCGAACGCGAACTTCGTAAAGAAGGTAAAAACCGTCGCGAGATGGGGCGCGAAGCTTTCGTGGAAAAAGTTTGGGACTGGAAAAATCAATATGGAAATCGCATTTACGAACAGATGCGCCGTCTCGGAGATTCGTGCGATTGGGATCGAGCGACGTTTACTTTGGACGAAGGGGTTTCGAAATCCGTTCGGAAAGTGTTTGTCGATCTACACAAGCGGGGAATGATCTATCGCGGGAAACGACTGGTGAACTGGTCTGGTCCGCTTGAAACCGCTATTTCAGATTTAGAGGTTGAGCACAAAGAAACAAAGGGCACTTTGTTTCACATTGCTTATTCTGTTGAAGGTGATCCTTCGACAAAGCTCGTTGTCGCAACCACTCGTCCTGAAACTTTGCTCGGTGATACAGCGGTTGCTGTTCATCCCGAAGACGAGCGCTATAAAAAATTAATCGGTAAGCGTGCGCTGTTGCCACTGACAGATCGGACTATTCCAATCATCGGCGACACTTATGTCGACAAAGAGTTCGGTACGGGCGTCGTTAAAATTACTCCGGCGCATGATTTTAACGATTATCAAGTGGGTGTTCGCAACAAGCTTGAGATGATCAACATCTTGAACAAAAACGGCACGCTGAACGAAAACGCTGGAAAGTTTAATGGTCTCAAAGTTCAAGAGGCGCGCAAGCAGGTCCTAGCCGCCCTTCGCGACGGCGAATTCTTGGTGAAGGAAGAGCCCTACACGCATTCAGTCGGCTATTGCTCGCGGTCCGGAGCTGTTGTTGAGCCGTTCTTAAGCGAGCAGTGGTTTGCACGTATGTCGAAAATGGCGACCACCGCAAGGCATGTGGTAGAAAATGGCTCGATCACTTTTGAGCCAGAATCGTGGACGAAAGTTTATCTCCACTGGATGTCGATCATCGAAGACTGGTGCATCTCGCGGCAACTTTGGTGGGGACACCGAATTCCTGCGTGGACTTGCGCCGATTGTGGTCATGTCACTGTGTCTGAGTCTGATCCTACGGCGTGTGAGAAATGTAGTTCCGCAAAAATCACGCAGGACGAAGATGTTTTGGACACTTGGTTTTCGTCGGCACTTTGGCCCTTTAGCACGATGGGCTGGCCGGAAAACACTGAAATGCAAAAGACCTTTTATCCCACCGACGTGCTGGTCACAGGGCACGACATTATTTTCTTCTGGGTCGCTCGCATGATCATCATGGGAAGCGAGTTCAAAAAAGATGTTCCATTTAGGAAAGTCTATATCCATGGACTCGTTCGCGATGGCGACGGCAAGAAAATGTCTAAGTCCACCGGCAACGCCTTGGATCCTGTCGAGCTCATCGATACCTATGGTGCAGATGCGCTTCGCTTTACGATTTTGGCGCAGATTGCGTCGGGTCGTGATTTGAAATTCAGCGAAAGTCGACTTGAGGGCTATCGCAACTTCATGAATAAAATTTGGAACGCAACGCGCTTTGCGATGGGTGCACTTCATGATTTCGAAGTTCCGCCGGAGGGCTTAAAAGCGGTGCCGCCAAAGTCAGAGCTTTCCGTCGCTGATCAATGGATTGTTCACGAAACGGCACAGGTCATGAAGGCGGTTGACGAACATCTTTCGCACGATCGCTATAGTGACGCAGCGAACGCGTTGTATCAGTTCGTTTGGAATGAATTCTGCGACTGGTATTTGGAATTTGTGAAGCCCGTGATCTACGCCGAGGGCGGATCAAGTGGCGAGCGAAAAGCCACGCAGTTAGTATTGGCGCAAACGCTGAATCGCATTATGCGACTGTTGCATCCGTTCACGCCGTTTATCACGGAAGAGATCTATCAAAAGCTTCCGGTTAAAAATGCGGCCTGCGTGATCGACCAGTACCCAACGGTGAAGAACGACAAAGAGTGGTTATCCGTTGGCTCCGCGGAAGCGGCGTTTGAAATGGCCATCGTCAAAGAAGTTATTACCGCGATTCGCAATATTCGTGGTGAAAACCAAATCAAGCCGGGCGTGCAGATCAATGTTCGCCTTGCTCCTAGCGATGGTCATGTTCAGAAAATTCTCGGCGCTAACAAACCGGCAATTTGCAGAATTGCCCGCGTTGAAAACTGCGACATCGGCGAAGCAGGAAATTTGGCAAAGTGCGCAGTTGCACCGGTCAGGATCGGCGATTCTTCGGTAGACGTTATCATTCCGTTGGAAGGCCTCGTTGACCTCGCAGAAGAAGTGAAGCGCATTCAGAAGGTGATTGAGAAAATTCAGAAAGATATTTCTGTTTTGAATCAAAAGCTGACGAACGAAAATTTCGTCAAGAACGCACCGGAAGATCTTGTCGCGACAGACAAGGCTCTGCTCGAAACTCATCGAGCGCGCCTGTCTCGCCTTCAAGATTCGCTCAC
>JAXMMN010000198.1:0-2270 GCA_034366485.1 Bdellovibrionales bacterium | reverse complement strand
AAATTGCAATTAAGAGTCGCGAATTCCCGGCTACCGTTCACGCCCTTGGAGAAATACTGTATGTTTCTCGAACTGGCGAAGCTGGCGTAAAATTCTTGGATATCACCCCAGAGAATAAAGCGATCATTTCCGATCATATTCGCCGTTTCCACGATGAAGCGTCCGTCGCCGCCTAAATTCTAATTTTTCAACTGAACCCGGTATCTCTGAATGGGTTCCAGCGCCTTCGGCTCGATCACTTCAAGCAGGTCAAAATTAAAGCCGTTCTGATTTTTCATTTGGTGTGCGAGATCGCGCGACACGTACCATTCGCCCGCCGAAAGCTCGTTAGAGATTTGCATACACGACGGCGGGAAATAGAAATCAAACGATGGGTGACCCCAAACGCGAACCGAAGCTTGCGTGCTGTTTCCGCATTCGCGAAGCATAACTGTCTTCCAGCCAGAACGAAGCCCCAATATGTCCTCACCGATCTTTTTCACGCTGATGCCGAACCCAAACAACAATGCGATCACAACGAGCGACCGCATCAAGGCACGCGGCTGAGCTTTGAAAAACTCAACGGCGCCGAGCCCTAAGGCGACGCTCATAAGGATGTGACCAGGGATCATGAACTTCCGAAAACCAAGTGATCGATCGAAGACGACTTCCGTGATAAAGATGCAAATAAAGAACGCGAACGTCCATTTTGCGTAGAAGTTTGTTTGCAGGCCGCTTCGCCAGATCACAACAGCCAAAGCGACCAACAAACAGATCGTCCACACTCGCGAGTATGAACCAACAACCAACAGTGGTTCTTTTAGCAAAAGCCACCAAGAGCCTTGATGAACCTCTGTCAGCCAACTTAAATAGTCAGCACGTATCCAGAAATGTTCCAGCCCCCAGCCAACAATCGAAACCATGGCGATCACAACGAGAGAAGCACCGACCGCCTTGGGTGACTTTTCGAACGAAAGGGATGAGAAAAGGAAAAGCAGCAGAAAGGACAGAATCAAAACGACGCCAAGAAAGTGGCTTGCGATCAACCCCAAAGCCGCAATCGCCAAGATGAAATACTGAGAGTTTACCTCGGGCTTCCCGCGAAGCATCCAAACCTTTGAGGCTTGCAAAACAAATAAAATACTCATGAGTTCAAACAAAGAATGATGGCGCACTTCGCTGGCAAAAAAGATGCTGGCCGGGTTAAGAACCATCGCAATTCGAACACCCCAAGAGGACCAGCCACCGAAGACAGCCGCCAAGCCAAGTACCGAAATGAAAAACGGAAGCAGCCTTAAAACGGGTTCAGAATTATGGTCCAGCGGGCCGACCAAACTGACCCAAAGTTTTAAAAGCAAAAAAAAGGTGGGCGGGTGATTGTCGATAAAAAAGGATTCGGCCACCGGCAACTTAGCAAAATAGAGCGTGATCATTTCGTCGAACCAAAATGATTCGGGCCAAAGGGCGCTCGTGAGTCTTAGCAAAACTCCCAAGCCGAACAGCGCAAAGCTGAAGACATTTGCTCGAGACAAACTACTGAACGCGAGATTCATCGCGAAGAACCGCGAAGTTGATTTCCGATGCGCCGGCCTCTGTCAGTGTGTACATGACCTTTTTTACAGTTCCGGCATCGATCACACGATCAGCCTGAACAGTGACACGTCGAAAATCTTCTGGACGCGCAGGCTCTTCGCCACGGCCCTGGCTGACGGCTTGACGAATCTGCGACAAACCTGCGACCCGATTTCGCTCTTCTAAAATACGAAATGCGTCTTGTACTCTCGCCTGCAGATTCGGGAGGACTGTGACTTCTTCGATCGCCTTCACTTCATCAATGGTTGCGACCTGAAGTTTATCCACCAAGATTTTACCTTTTGAGATGACCACAACCGTTGCTGGCTTAAGTTCACGAACCTTTGCGGCTTTCGGCAGCACGACTTCGTCCGACAGCTCAATCACATCACCGGTGGTTTGGTAATTCTGCAAAAGAAAAACCGCGAGAACCGTGAACATGTCGACCATCGCAGTCAAAGACAACATCGCAACAATATTGCGTGCTCCTTTGCCGCTAAGAGGGCGGTTGTGTCGGTCGCGAAGACCTGGAACAAAAATAGCCATAACTAAACCCTGCTCTCTCTCATTCAAAAAACTGCAGAAAACTATTCAGACTCTACCGTCGCAATACTGATCGAAATGAAACTGCCTTTCAGGAGCGCATCCATTCCCAGAATCAATTTTTCATAGGGAACTTCATTGTCCACGGTCATGGTCGCATCAGTTTTATCTGGATA
>JAXMMN010000197.1:0-4244 GCA_034366485.1 Bdellovibrionales bacterium | reverse complement strand
AGGCGTGGGTTCGGGAGCTCCGTCGGGTTTTTGATCGACATTTGGATCATCGCTCTTTACTTCGGGTAAGAGCGATTGCTTCGACCAAATACTCAAGTCGCCATAGCTAAAAAGTCGAAACTCCCGATCGATCGCCCAACGATAAGCTGTCATGACATTTTCTAGTGACGAAAACGCCGCGACAAGAGCGAGTAACGTCGACTGAGGTTGATGGAAGTTCGTCAAAAGCACATCCACCATTCTCCATTCATGTCCCGGCGAAATCATCAATGTCGTTTCGCCGGCAAGCGAACCGTCCGGTTGCTCTTTAAAATATCCGCGCCCGATTGACTCTAATGAACGCGCAACCGTGGTTCCTATCGCAAACACTCGTGCCGCATTGGCCCGTGCTTTGGCCAATGCTTCGATAGTAGCTTGAGGGACGGATACGAATTCGGGATGCATCACGTGCTGAGAAAGCCGCTCGACCGTGACGGGCAAAAATGTGCCTAAGCCCACATGCAAGGTGATCGGCACGACATCCACACCTTTTGCTCGAACTGCCTCTTCAAACTCTTTGTCAAAATGAAAGCTCGCCGTCGGAGCAGCAAGGCTTCCGGGCTCTTTTGCCCACACCGATTGATACTGAGTTTCGTCAGCCCACCTTGTGTGTCGCTGACCGCGAGCTTTTTGAATGTAAGGCGGAAGTGGAAGTTCTGCCATCGCATCGAAGAGTTCCTCCGTGAAGGGCTCCGAGCACGTGATTTCTTGCGGTCGGCCTCTTTTGACAATGTCAAATCTCATCAAGCGGTCGCCCGACGAGTCTCCGGTAATAATCGAAGCCGTTTGCTGCGTTCCCTCAGCCCAGCGACTGGAGGGGCAGAGCACCTCCCATTTGGTGCGATCGGCATTCAAGGATTGAATGAAAAGAATCTCCAAGCCCTCGATCGTAAAAACGCGGCGTCGAAGCACTTTCGTTTCGTTCACGACCCAAAGATCACCTGGTCTCAAATAGGATAGTAAATCTCCACGATTGATTTCAATGGGACCAAGCGACTCGTCGAAGTAAAGAATGCGACTAAAGAGAGCTCGCTCGGTTGCAACGAGGCTTTCCGGATATTCGAAGTTCAGCTGAGAAAGCGCGAGATCTGTGGATGACATCGATTTAAATTAACAAAAAAACGCCGCGGAGTCAGGGGAAGAATCCCACCAAAACCGCGGCGCCAACCACCACACCAAAACACACCTAAAGGGAACACACACGAACAACTGTCAGGACCTAAAATCTTGGATCAGCTCGTCGATCTCGGCCGGTTCTCACCGGGACCGTTTGGGCTTTCCCCGTGCTCGATTCGCTAGTCTTGCGAATCACCCACACACCCAAACCGAGATACAGCGCACTGACGAGAAACAAAAAGAAGAGGTCACTCATGAAGCCCTCCGTTCAAGCTCTTTCAGCTCACGTTCGAGCCTTTGTAGCCTGATCGCCGCCTCTTCCAGGATCACCCGGCGAGACCAACGATCTGTTTCTTTTTGCAGAAGCTTTGCGAGTCCTTTTAACTCCTCCGCTGTCTGCAGGTTATCGATCAGTTCTGAAGCCTGCTTTAACACTTTCGGCTTTGTCATATCAGCCACTTCCATGCTTCTTTTTCCGCCCGCATCCTTGCGAGCTTCTGCGGGTAAGACCACGATCGCCACAAAATCGGTTAAAGCCGCTCCAAGAATTCCACCGTAAGTGCCCTATTTTCGAGCGGACGGGCAAGATTCCGGCTGGCACAAGTTGACAGGATCGGGCCAGCCCGCCATATTCGTCCGTTCCAAGACCAATTTATGCGCGAGTGGCGAAATTGGTAGACGCATCAGCTTGAGGGGCTGACGCCCGCAAGGGTGTGCTGGTTCAAGTCCAGTCTCGCGCACCAAATTAAAAAAAAAGACATCCCGATTGGGATGTCTTTTTTTTTGATTTGGTTGTTGGCGTCGCTTCGGCCTCCGGCCTGTGCTGCTTTCGATGCAGTGGCATCGAAAGATTTTATCGTAGGTCTGCTAGTTCGCTGATTCGAGCTATTGGCTCTTGGGAAAAAATCTTCTCGTCGAATTTTTCAATGAAAGCTACATTCGTAGTCCATTGGCTGTAGCGCCAATCAGTGTGCACAGTTCCACTCAATGCTGAACGGCCGTTGTAAAGTACCTGAACCCACTGACCTTTTTCGAGGTTGATGAGGTGTCGATCGGGGCGCTCTGGCGCACCGACTTCTTCGGTCAATTTTGCTTTTGACGGCTTAAACTCTTCTTCTCCCAAAAACAAAACAGAATGATGGGCCACTGCAAACTCCCCAGTGCCGGCCTCAGAAGGACTGAGAAACGTATCGGCTGCAGGAACGTTCCGCCTCAGCTCACCTGCCGAGCGAAGGTTTTTCCCCCAGCTACAAATTAACTCTTGAAACAATATCATCTCGGAAAGATTGTTTTAAGAGGCCTCGAACGACAAGGGTAAACGACATGATTGATAAAGAAATCTCATCTCTGATCGGCAAACAGCTCGTCGTACATATAAACGGAAAGGAAGAAAGTCTGATTGTTATCGATTGGGCTTCCATTTCAAGTGAGGAGGGCGATCGGTTTCAAGATCTTCAGGAATACTTTATGGATGAGGTTTGCCTTAAAAAAGTCACAGATAATTCCTGGATTCCGATCGGTGTTTTAGGACTGACTTACAATCCCGAAAGCTACGCAGAAATTGGAAACGGAGGACTTTTGCTTTTGGAGCATTCCGGCCAAGTCCAACATCATCAAAACGGAAAAACAGAGAAAGTGGCCGATCGCTTTGATCAACTCCAAGTTTCTGAATTCAGGGAAAAAGTAGATAGAAATCAAACTCACCGTGAACCGCCTTACAAAAAAAATTGGAGCCAAGCGATCGCAAAGCGAAAGGAAAAGCAATACCCTGCAGCCATTGAAATTCTAGAGTCGCTCTGCAAGGAGCTTCCCGAAAATCTCGCTGTTGCGAGCTACCTCGCGATGACCCATTACAAAAACGGCGATATGAAAGCGACTTTACAATCTGCGGACTCAGTTCTTCTCATTGAGCCTAGCTATATCGATGCGCTTACGGCAAAAGGACTAGCCCTGTTGAAGTCTGGAAGAATTGAAGAGGCCACGCAGTGTGCGGAAAAAATTGTCCAGCAGTATGATCCCAAAAAAATCACGGAAGTTGGCGCCGCAAAAGGATTTGCGCTTCGTGCACTCATCATGGCCAAAGCCGGCGACTCCGTAAAAGCCTCTGAAGATAAAGCCAAAGCGCTGAAAATCGATAGTATCGTCGGCTTTTTCGTAGACGGCCTAGATGAAATCTAGCGAATGCGGGAACCAAAAAACGGCGCCGTAAAACGACACCAGGGAGCCGTCCCCAGAGACTAAGTGATCACGGATTTCTCTATAATCGTTTATAACGAGGACCGACTCCGGCCGGATTTGGATCTAAGTTTGCATCCGCTTGGGCCTTTAACGTGGGCAATTAAAGCGGCGACGCAAACTTAATAAAAACGGTGGGATCACGAAATGAAAACCTCAATGAGTTCTTTTGCATTTATACTCGCGCTTGTTCTTAGTCCAATTGCGGCGGAAGCCGAGCAACGTTATCCCGATCTTCGCTCCGTTGAATCGAACGAACTGTGCAATGACTATTTCGGAGTCTCTGGCTATCATTCAGGATTTTCTTCAGTTCCGGCTGAAAACGGATTTTGCCCCATCGAAGGCCGAGCGTTTAGCATCGAAATCAACGATCCGAACACTCAGTATCAATTCATGATTCAGGATCGCGCTGGGAATATCGCGGCGAAATTGGTCGAAAGCACACCGAATGCGGCCGCAGATGAGATGAATAAAACTGCACAGCAAGCGTTTCGACTGAAAAAATCGTTACGAGTTCGATACGATGCTTTCAATAGAACAATTATCGGTCTCGAAAGCTTTTAGGTGTCATGAGTCATAAGCAGGCCAATGGAAGACCTAACCAGTATTCCGTTGAATTCGGAAGAGTCGCACCGTGTATTCCCGTAACGGACATTCAGCGTTCGGTGGACCTCTATACCCGAGTTCTGGGTATGAAAAAGACTTTTGAAAATGGAACTCCGGTCGGATTTGTTGTTCTCGAAAAAGAACGCGCAGAGATTCACCTGACTTTAAACAAAGACCATGTCGCGTCCGACAGAAATCTCGCCCACCTCATAGTGAGCGATGCCTCTGCTCTTTATGAACATTTGCAA
>JAXMMN010000196.1:0-5819 GCA_034366485.1 Bdellovibrionales bacterium | reverse complement strand
GACAAAAGTCGCCACACTCGACACAAAGGCCGAAGTGTCGCTGGCCGAGGGCTTGGGCAAAACGGCGCGAAAAGTTTTACCAACATCGAGGCCAAATCGTTTCGCAAGCGCTTTTCCGACGAGCGCTTTTGAAGGCTGATCGCTCACAGAACTTTCGGCCGACGAACGATCTCCTGAACCTATGTCGAAACTTCCTTTGATAACTCGAGAGCGAATTTGCAAAACGCCGTCGACGGTATCGGGGTCGACCCCCTGGATCACGACACCATTTAACTTTCCTTGCCCGACAACGATGGCCTCAAGAGTGATGAAGGGCGTAACACCGATCAGATCTGGGAGAATTTCTTTAAGCTTCACGCGCGTGCGATCGAAGGTCACTGTTTCTTCGCCGCGACGAACCACCAGTAGATCACCAAAAACATCTATCAAGGCAGAACGAAGCGTTGCTTCAAATCCACTGACAACCGCCATCGCCACGGTCAGCGATGCGACACCAATCGCAAGGCCCACGATCGAAAGCATCGCAGGAAGCCCGATGCGTTTCCAGATCGGAGGCTGCTCTTTTCCGCCTGATCCCGCAGCGCCCGTGTGATGGGCTAAAAACCGGGCGGCCAACCAAAATCGTACACTCACTCGTCACCCGGAAGCGACGAAGACGACGCGCGCTCGTTCACAGGGTTTTTCAAATAGGCATATATGAAATCGTCGATCGAACCGTCCATGACAGTTTGCACTTGGCTTGTTTCAAACTGTGTTCGGTGATCTTTCACTAGCTGATAAGGATGCATCACGTACGAACGAATCTGCGAACCCCATTCAACGGCTTTTTTTACCGAGTTCATTTCATCTTTGGCTTTATTGCGCGCCTCTACTTCACGCTCATACATGGCCGCTTTCAACATTTTGATCGCACGATCGCGGTTGGAATGCTGAGATCTTTCGTTTTGGCACTGAACCACGATGCCTGTCGGCAAATGCGTCATTCGAACGGCCGAGTCGGTTTTGTTGACGTGCTGTCCACCCGCACCCGAAGCGCGATAGGTGTCAACTTTTACGTCCGCCATGTTGAGATCGACTTTGATATCGTCATCGACTTCTGCCCAACAAAACACAGACGCGAAGCTCGTGTGCCGACGAGCATTGGAATCGTAAGGGCTTACTCGCACCAGGCGATGCACACCGTTTTCCGCCTTCAAATAACCGTAGGCATAAGGGCCTTCGATCAAAAGCGTCGCCGACTTAATCCCTGCCGCCTCGCCATCGGAACGTTCAATTTCCTGAACTTTGTAGCCGTGTTTTTCACCGTACCGCATGTACATTCGGTAAAGCATTTCGGCCCAATCCTGCGCCTCGGTACCACCAGCTCCAGAATTGATCGAAATATAGGTCGAATTTTGATCGAGCTCACCAGAGAGCATTTTCTTGATTTCAAGTTCGTGAACCAATGCCTCGAGGGCCGCCGCTTCGGTCACGACCTCTTGAAATGAGCCCTCGTCGCCTGCTTCGATCGACATCTCGAGAAGCACCATGGCATCTTCCGAACGCGACGAAAGAGACTTCCAAGCAGCGATGTCTTTCTCAAGAACTGACCGCTCTTTGTTCAACTTTTGCATTTTGTCGGGATCGTTCCAAACAGCCGGGTTTTCCGATTGAAGGCTTACTTCCTGAAGCCGCTTTTCTTTTTTAGGGACGTCAAAGATACCCCCGAAGTTCGGAGGCCTTAGAGATGATGGCTTGAAGCCGGCTTTTGTATTCGATGGACTGCGTCGCGATGCTCATGAAAAAAGTCTTACCAACGGCTTCCTACAGCGTCAAAGACCTTATCTTGGATCCTAAACATGCGTTTCGCTTCCGAAACACTTCGCTCGTGATCGAGCCCCAGCAAGTGAAGAACGCCATGCAACACCATGTAGCCAAGCTCCATGTTCAAACTCAAACCGTGCTCTTCTGCCTGACTCTGCAAAACAGAAAGCGAAAAAACCAACTCGCCAAGCGAACCCGGTTCTGTTGGCGCAAAGCTTAAGACGTCCGTCGCACGATTTTTTCCGCGATAGGTTTTGTTGAGCTGCTTCATTTCCTTGGTCGAAACAAAGACCAAGCTGATGTGACTTGCACCCTTCAGGACCTTCAGGCGACGGATTCCCAGCGATGATCGTTGATGCGACGACCTTTGAAGCTCTTTGTAAATGGCCGGAAGCCACTTCTTCAAAAATGCCCGCGGCGGCTTTTCGCCCGCGCGAACCACAAACTCAATGTTACGCATTACCGCGACCCGAGAAAGTGGCCGTTGGCGCTTCACTTGCGCCGCCGCCAGCGCGTTTCGGATAATCGATTCGCTGGTGATAAATTCCCAGAAGTACGCGAATGAATGCGTCTTCAATAATAGAAAGATCCTTCAGCGTGAGGTTACATTCCTCTAGCTGACCATCCATGAACTTTCGCTGAATGATATTCTTGACGATGTTTTGCAGGCGCATCGGCGTAGGTTCGTCGAGCGAGCGCGAGGCCGCTTCGATCGAATCTGCGAGCATGATCAGCGCCGCTTCCCGAAACTGAGGTCGCGGCCCCGGATACCGATAGTCTTCCTCTTGCACTTCATCGATCGACTCGTCTTGGTTTTCGACGGCCCGGTTATAAAAAAACTGGATCAGCGTAGTACCGTGGTGCTGAACGATTCCGTCGATGATCGGTTTTCCAAGCTTGTGTTCAAGGCCAAGCTCGACACCATCTTTGACGTGCGCAATCAAGATTGTCTTCGACATGTTCGGACTTAAGTGATCGTGCGGGTTCTGCCCGGCTTTTTGATTTTCAATAAAATACTGCGAGTGTTCTGTTTTACCGATGTCGTGATAATAGCTCATGACTTTCGCCAGAAGCGAATTCGCACCGATTTCCTCAGCGGCAGATTCAACCATCGAACCCACGACAAGCGAGTGATGATACGTGCCAGGTGCCTTGACGATCATTTCTTTCAAGAGCGGATGGTTGAGGTTTGCTAGCTCCATCAGCGCGACATCCGTCGTGGCATTGAAGACAGATTCCAGAATTGGAATCAGTGCGGAAGCCAAGAGACTTGCTAAAATTCCTGACACAAACCCAGCAGGAACTGACCACGCAAGCAGCGACAAGAAGTTCTCGTCATTTCGCGCAATCATCAACGTGACCAAAAAGACCATCGCGGCATTCACAAGACCCGTTCGAACACCTGCCCAGTAAAGATCATTTCGTCGCTTAAACTTGTGCACACCGCGCGCTGCCGCGAGGCCGCCAATGACCGAAACCAAAACAAAGGCAAACTTAAAGTCCACCATCACACCAAGCACGATTGCCAAGAACAACGTGAAGATCCAAACGACTTCGCCGGAAACGATCAGAAGTCCAACCAGCATAGGGCCGAGCGCGACAGGCGCCGCATACATGAACGCAGCCTCTGGAATCATCGAACCAAAGTGCGACGAGAAGGCCGCGTTCATCAGGAAAATAAAGAACTTCGTGAGGATCGCCACAAGAATCGTCACGACGCCCATGATCGCCAAATCTTTGTTCGAGACACTCACGCGATTGAGCGTGAAGCGACGAAGGTAGGAGAAAAACACGAGCGACATCACGACGAACATGACGGCCGACACGAGGCTCACGAGCTTTCGATTGCGATCGCTCCGCTGCATTTCGATTTCATTTAAAAGCGTCTTGTGAATCGGCTGTACAACCGATCCCTCAGGAATAATGACCTGACCTTTTTTTACAGAAATGACGACAGGTAAAACCTCTTCTCGAGCTTTTTCGCGACGTGTTTCCGTTTCTTGCCTATTGGGCGTGACCGTCGCCTGAATAAGGCTACGCGATAACTCTTCGTACAATCGCAAGTCCGCGCCATCAAAGCCTCGCCGTTTGGCGACAGCATTGATTCCAAGACCGTCTTCGTCCCGAAGATCGCGCATGTCGAGCGGCGTGTTCAAGGACTCGCGACCGCGGCCGGTGCGCGTGACTTCACGAAGCAAAACTTCTTTTGCACCTGGCGGAACTGATTGCGCCAGATTGTCGACAATCTTCATTTGCGCCCACGTATCGACCTGGTCAGTAAGGGCGGCTTCGATTTTTGGCGAGAAACGCTTTTCTATCAACCATTCAAAAACTGGTTCTGAAATGGAGTGACCGAGGAGTTTTTCGAATTGAGGGCGAAGAGCCATCAACTTCTTCATCTGGTCCCAGCGTTGGAATTCATCTTTCGACAAACTCACGCCGCGCATTTCGTCGCGCCCTTTACGAAAGGCGCTGTAGATTCGACCGTAAAGCTCATCGTAGGCGCCGCGATCATAGTCGAACACTGGGGTGACCCCAAGCTCCGACTGCCGCCGCTTTTGCTCGGTTGAAACCTCGTCGACCATTTCAAAACTGACCGGACTTTTTATGTCGCGTGAAACAGTGTCACCAATACGGGCAGAGAAGGAAAAGTCAAAATCGCTAAACAGCAGGAAGGACAACAAAAGCGAAAACAAAAACAATGCAGCCAAACGCCGCAATTGCAATTTTTCATCGAGTGCTGCGATCACCGAGCCAACATAGGTTTTTTCGAAACCGAGATCGTTCACCCAATCGAGAAAGCGCATCGAGTGATCAATGTAGTGCGAACGCGTGTGAAGCTGTTCGCGGCTTCCTGATTTTCCGTGCGATTTACCGCGACCCGGTTTTCCGAATTTATTTCCGAATTTACCTGAATTCATGATGTGCCATCAGTGTACCTGAGAAAAATCCCCAAAGCGCCACCCGACTCGACCTTCGCCGCAAAGCGCGCGGCTCGACTTATCGGGTAAGCCATGGGACCTAGCCTAATGCCTAATGAAACGCAAAGCCCGACGCCCGTCTCCGCCAGCTCTCTGCAAGACTTTGTCGCAACGGTCGCGAAGCTGCGTGCGCCGGATGGATGTCCCTGGGATCGCGAGCAGACCCACCGCTCACTTGTTCCTTATCTTATCGAAGAGTCCTACGAGCTTGCCGAGGCCATTGAAAACGGACGCGACGTTGAAATTCTTGAGGAACTTGGCGATGTCCTGCTTCAAGTTGTACTTCATGCGCAAATTGCGAGCGAAAGTCGCCGATTTTCCATCGACGATGTCGCTCGAGTGGTTAACGAAAAAATGATCCGCAGACACCCCCACGTCTTTGGCGATGCGCAATCTGGCCGCACCGCTGCGGACTACGCAGGAATAGATTCTGGGGAGGTCCTAAAAAACTGGAATGTCATCAAGGCGAACGAAAAGAAGGCAGACAAGAAACCAGATAATCAAGCGGACACAGCCACCGTGCCATTTCGCTTTGATGTCCCCGTGGCACTCCCTGCCCTTCAACGCTCGGCTAAAATTGGCGAAAAAACCAGAAAGAGGCGTTTCGATTGGCCCGACTGGCGCGGCGTTCTGACGAAGATCGAAGAAGAACTTGGTGAACTCAAACGAGCACTTGGCGATTCTAAAAACACGGTGCACGTTCCTACGGAGTTTTCGGAAAAGGGGCCGAGCAACGACCCTATTGCGTCGGAAATCGGCGACCTGCTTTTCACGGTGGCTCAACTTGCACGGCACCGTGGATTGGATCCGGAACAATGCCTGCGCGACACGAATTTGCGCTTCGAAAGGCGTTTTGAAGTTCTCAATCAGATGGCCTCGGAGCTTGAAAAAACCGATGGCCGCAACTGGGACGCTCGCGCTCAGTCAGAACTTGAAGTCCTCTGGCAAAAAGCCAAAGACAAGCTTCGCGCTGAAGGGCGCGACTGATTAACCCCGCGCCGAAGGGCGCATTCCGCGATCGACAGGTGTCAAAAA
>JAXMMN010000195.1:0-4785 GCA_034366485.1 Bdellovibrionales bacterium | reverse complement strand
TCCACCCTGATGATCGCCGGTAGAGCTAAGCGAGGTCATGTGAGGAGTGAATTGAAAATCTTTTGGCCAACTGACCTGATTCAGGGTTTCGTCGATTTTTGAAAATATAAAAAGACCATTTTTCGCTAAGACAGCAATTCGATCTTCACCTACGGGGACCCACTGTTCAATTTCGCTGACAAGAGGAGTTCTTTTTCTAATCTGTCCATTGCTTCGATCGATAGCAACGATCGAGAACGTCTCAGCGACCCATATTGTGTTCTTCGAGACGATCGGTGTGAGCTTGTACTTGTGGGCCGAAAGTACAGTCGAAGAACTCAACTCACCACGATCATTTAGTCGCAAAAGAACACCTGAATTGGATGCGTATATTTCTCCATCAATCTCTGCAACTTTCTCCGGCGAATCACTTAAAAATTTCTTCGCTTCCGGTGCCATTGACCATTGAACACGAGCCTTCAAACTTTCATTCAGTTCCTCAATTTGACCGCTTGAAAAGCGGAAAACACGACCACTTTCAACGACAAAGAAAACGTCTTCTTTCTTCTTTTTACGCTCCGCTAGAACTTTTCCCTCAAAGTTCTGAATCCAAACGCTATCGGTATTGTCAAATAGATAGCCGGCTTTCACGGCCCGCAACGCTGCTCCACTATCAGGCTGCACTTTCATAATATCCAGCACCTCGCCGCTTTGTGGATCTATGACAATCACGTGATAACTTCGCCTCAACTTCGGAGTCTTTTCGAAAAACGCAACGGACATCAGTATCCGTCCATCAAGACGAACGAAGTATTCGATGTGGCGATCCAAAGAATGGGAATCAGATTCTTCATCAAATCGTATCGAAAACCGCAATTTACCACTCCGTCGATTGAACCCATCAAGACCGTTGGAGGTTCCAAATACGGCGGACTTACTTGGGTTAAGACTGTCTAGAATAGCTACGGATCGCTCGTCAGTCTTGCGGATCCAATCTGCCTGCGGAGGGGACTCAAGAAATCCGTTGAACTCATTGATCGCTGATTTTTTTCCAGCGATCGCGTGGAGTGCAAGTTCAAGCCATTCAGCGCGGGTTCGTATACCCTGAACTTTCGATGACACTTGAAGGACTTCACCTTTTTTTTGAAGCTCAACGTCCTCGAGGCGCACTTTTCTTAAGGATTCGTCTTCACCATCCCTTGGGCCTACCTCATTTCGCGCATACTGAATTTTAAGTCCGACAATTTCAGTTTCCAAAGCCGCCTTCAGTTGAGCTTCAAGCTCTGCTTTTACTGCGGAAGCATTGGACCTCGAATAGTCTACGAACACACCAAGTGCCGCTCGCAGAGCCTGATCTTGCTCTTCTGGGGAAGTAGAGTAGTCAGTGATCAGGCGACTAAAATATCTCTTTGAACCGAAGACTTTTCGCAAAAATGGAATCGCGGCATCAAACGAAACATCTCGCACAAGGTCGACCAAACGGTCGTCTGGAAAGTCCCCATCTCGATCGCGACGAAGCTCCGTAAATTCATTTAAGTACTGAAGAAGAAGCTTGGTGCAATTGACAGACGGCTTTGGCCACTCCCGACCAAGACCAGGGAAATCCTTTGAACTGGAGTTCCCAAGCTGGGCCGCCATAAGCCATTCTAAAAACTCCACTCGTTGTTCGCCAGGCGCATTCCAAAATGCACCAGACCAAAAGCGCCCATGGGCCGTTGTCGGAAGCACGACCGAACTTGGCTTACCGATTTTCCCGATTACAACAAGTCGGGCCCAAGTTCCGAAAACATCCCAGTCACCAGACAAAAACTGATTGGTCAGAAGTAGTTGTTCGGCTTTACTGCGCTTTTGAAAAGACTGGACGAAAAAATATCGTTCAATTGGGTTCTGGTGTGTGGTCCACTGTTGTTCCATTTGTTCCTCAGCTTTTGTATCAGAGTAAGCGGGTTCAATCAGCGTATTCGAAACCAAGACGACGACGGTGCTGCTCAGTAAGTACTTCGGCCAACTATGGCCTCTAGGAAGGATCTTTCTAAAGTTTTTCAGAACTCACCTATCAAGCGATAGAAGTACTCTGGCACAGGTGCTTCCACGCGAATTCGTTTTCGATTAAACGGATGCGTGAATTCGATCGAATGCGCATGAAGCATCAGCTGCGCTTTGGCGGATTTTTCTTTTCCGTATTTGGCATCGCCGACCAGTGGGTGCCCTAAGTCGGCCATGTGAACTCGAATTTGGTTCTTTTTTCCGGTTAACAGATTGATGCGCACGAGGCTCATTTGCGGGGTTTCTTTCACAACCTCGTATTCTGTCTGAGCCATCTTTCCTTTTTCCGGATCACTCGATGAGTGCACGACATAGTCGTCATCCTCTTGAAGGTAGCTCGTGATGAGGTCTTTTTTCTTTTTCAACTGCCCACGCACGATTGCAAAATAGATTTTCTCCGTCGTCTTCCAATTCTCTTTGAGAAATTCCTGAGCTTCAGGCGTCTTGGCGAAGATGAGAACTCCAGAAGTCGCCTGATCAAGCCGGTGCACCACGTAGGCCGACTTTCGTGACTGGGCACTTCCTTTGCGGATGTAGTGATTCAGAATTCCGTGGATCGTATTTTCTTTTTCCCATAGCGCTGCGACCGTCAAAAAACCGGACGCTTTGTTTCCAACGATGACATCTCGATCCTCATAAAGAACATCATAGCCACGAGGTCGGAATTTTTTTGGAATCTTAGGTGCGAACATTTAAGAGAATGCCTCTACTTTTTTCTAAGCTTGTCATTTTGCAGTAATCGCAGAAAATCTGTGTATCGAGTATCCTTGAGGACGTCCATATGATCAGCGGTTGTGGTCATCACTGACAAGGCTGAAACTGCTTTGTCGGAGGCATGGGGCACAGGTATTAAACCTTCATTTTTTTTAAACCAATAATTGAGTGATCTTTGGTCACCCGGTCCACTAGTTACTGTGCCCCCATTTTGGGCATAGATGCAGTAGAAAACTCCAGCACGGTTTTTAATGTGAGGAAGCCATGAAACAACTTCGTTTGTTCTTCCATAAACTGCGTCAAACAGTGCAACCGATGACACTCTTCCCAAATCTGAATCTGGATGAGCAGCACGAGCCAAACCAAGTGCTCCAATTGCTCTATAACCAGCGCTGTGACCAGAGATCGCGATCTCGGTGATACGGCTGCCCAACAGGTCCTCAAGCCCGCCAATTAGCAACGAAAAATTCTTCGCGGTATCTTTCAGAGCTTCTCTTTTAAAGAGCGTGTCATAGGTACGCGTTTCACCAAGGCTCTCGGGAACGACGAGTACATCATTCGAACTCGCGTCATCCAACCAGCTTCCAAAGTCGCCCGAGCCATTCTTAAAATGAAAAGACGAATCGCGGGGACCACCAGGCCCAATATTGTTGCCGTGAAAGTGCAGGACCAGTCGACTTCCTGGACGTCCATTCTTCGGAATGAAAATTCGAATGGGCTCGGGATATGCGTCCACTTTTCCGCGGCACATTTGTCGACCACTGGAAGCTGTTTCACATTTGAAGCCGAGATTCGCTAAAGTTGATTCGATAGACGCCGATTCGTTTACACGTCCAGATCGAGGCACTTGATTAGGCTTTACAACTTCAGACCAGACAAATGGAAAATACAACTGAATGGCAAAGCACGTGAAGATTAGTCTACGCAACACCATTCGAGTTAATTCCCAAGTTTTTGCAAATGAGATTGGAAGTCGTCACCTTTTCCCTCTTCAAGAACAGCTTCTAACTCTTTTACGATTTCGTAGGGACGACGATCAAGCCGTGGACCTTTCCAGAGAACGACCAATTGTTTTTCCGGAGAATAGTAAATGATTTCCGGTGAAAGTCCTGATTCGAAGTAAGCGTCAACTCGAACCGCATTGACTGAACCAATCGCTGTCGACACCACTTCTTTGTTTCGAACGACCGAGATCGTCCTCATCCGGATGGGAACTAGCTTCTCCCCCAATTCACCGTAAGTTTCATGAACGACCACTCGCCCGTTTCGCATGGGAAAAATCTCGTCGGGATTACCAACTATCGACACTTCAAACGCAGAAAGAAAATGGGAAGCTTCCCCTTTCGTGTCGGCCGTTAGCTGAGCGTTGTTTCTATACCAAGCATGCCACGGATTGAAGAGAAGGTTCCCCTGCTTGTCGATTTCCTGAAGTTTCCACTTCAGCGTATTGCCTTCGAAGCCAACTAATTCCCAAAGCTCCCTGACCATTCTTGCTTTTCCATCACCATAGAAGCGCTTATCTCTGTAAATGACCTTCGTGCCGATTCGCAAATTCGCCATTGGAATTGGAGGCCAGGCATCCGTCTCGCCGTCAGTATAAAGCCCCACTGTCGGGTACTTCTTTTCAAGAGTCGCAAATGTGATCGGTGAAGCCTCTATAGGCTTTGCCTCCGCCACCGGGGTGCTTGCTACAGAAGCCGCACTGACAGCTGGTCCTGTGGTTTCAGCACTCGCAGTGCTACGCGTATTCACCTGCGGTCGGTCTTGTTCGGAGCGGTTTGCTCGCTCAAAAAAATAGAATCCAACAAGCGCAATTCCAACCGCAATGAGACTGAAACTGAAAACATTTTCGACATTTACCTTTTGCCGAACTGTTGTGAACCAACTTTTTTTTGTTTTCGGTGCGCTTGGCTTCGGCGCCAGCGGTCGATCCATTGCACGCTGTTTCGCACAAAGTTCGAGTACGCTGGCAATGGATTTTTCTAAAACCTCTTGTTAAAGTACAATGTCGGAATTTTCAAGTTTGACCGTTTATAACTGTGCACC
>JAXMMN010000194.1:0-4103 GCA_034366485.1 Bdellovibrionales bacterium | reverse complement strand
CCGGAGCGTAGTCGGCGTGTATTAAAAGTTTCGCACGATCCACAGCATCGGTCGCGAGCTTCGAAAAATCGACCGAATCAAACCACTCACTTGTGCCTAGCTGACCAAGCCGAGTGTGTTGAGATTCGCGACTTCCTTGATCTTCCAAAGAAACATTGCAACCGGCACGAACGTAGTTGCGTTCGTCCTCGGCCCAAACGCCTTCACTATTGGCGACCAGAATTTTTTGACACTTTTCTAAAAGAAACGGTTCAACCTGGGTCACCATTGGCGAACGCGTTCGCGCGGCTTGGTCCATCGTGACAAGGTGCTGAAATTTTTTGCCCGAGTCGTACTCCCAGGGCTTCGTCAGATAGTGATGAATTTGATCAAACGCCTCCGGCCGAAAAGCTTTTGTCTCGACTCGAGTCACACCTGCGCCTGCGACCGGCTTTGCCGCAGCCGCCGTGCGCGCCGCTTTCACAAGGCCCGCCTCAGAGAGGTCGTTGGTTGTGACGTAGACTTGTTCGTGGCCGTAAAACACTCGAACACCGGCCCCCTTTAAACGACCAATCACGGCATTTGACGGTTTTGAGTCAACAAGACGCAATTCGCTTTGATAGGTGTCCTCGACAAAAAGCTCGGCAAATTGAGCTCCACGCTCAAGCGCCGCATCTAAGACCTTTTTGACAACTCCCTGAGATAGCATGTCCATACCCCTTCGTTCGCGATTCGACTTCAGCCTAGCAGGTGGACTCCCAAGAAGAAAGCATCGACAAACGGACTTTATAAACGTCAAAACTGACGGAATACCCACATGTTGTGTCTCGTCAAAACCGAAAACGGCCCTACACTGTAGGTATCAGGAGGTTCATTTATGATCCTACGTAACAAGACAGAGTTGAAAGAGTCCCTCGAAAAAGTGCGAGAAATTGGAGCAAATACGGCCTCAACAGCTGAATGGCTGGCTGATTTTGTCACGACGACGATTCGCGCCGAATCACGACATTTTGCGAACCTCGCTGTCACCAAAGCGACCGAACGACTAACAGGCTTTCGTCAGCCGGGCCCCATGGATAAAGATCAGGAACGGCTTCGCGACAACGGACTCGATCCGCTGGCAGGCGTTTCGGTTGGCTCCGATGGCCAACCACTAATCAAAGACAGAATGAAAACCCCGCTGATGAAAGACCCGCTGGCGCTGTAAGCACAGAAGTGCTACTGAAAGTTCGTGGCAATTCACACGCTTTTTCCGACACGAATTTATCAAGCACCTCTGGCGCCGACGCCAGCGGCTCAGCGGGCGGCGCTTAAACTACGTAAAGTCATCGAGCGCGACGCGCAGATCATTCGGGATATAGACGAAGACGGCCAAGAATGGTCGCGCTCAAACTATAAGGGTGGCTTCACCTCTTATGGCTCTTTGGATGGGCTTCATTCTCAGTTTCCCCCATTCGCTGAGCTCGAAAAATTCCTCGACAAACACGTCGCTCGATTTTCGCGAATGCAAAACTGGAATCTTGGCGGCGGACGCTTGCGAATGGTCACTTGCTGGGTGAACATCATGCCAGCCGGCGCTTCGCACAGCTTGCATCTTCACCCCCTCTCCGTGATCAGCGGTACGTTCTATGTATCCACTCCGCCAGGAACGAGCCCGATCAAATTCGAAGACCCACGGCTTGAGCGGTTCATGGCACAGCCTCCGCGCCACCCAAAGGCCCCCAAGGAAGACCAACCATTTTTTGAATTGAAGCCTCGGTCCGGCGATGTGGTGTTATTTGAAAGTTGGCTTCGCCACGAAGTCCCGACGGTTCCGCTTGAATCAAAACGAGAGCGAATTTCAGTCAGTTTCAACTACGACTGGGTTTAGTTCGACTCCAAGTAGATCCAAAATCAAATCACTGACGGTCGGAGTTGTCGAGAGCGTGCGCTCGAGATGAACCTTCAGAATTTCAAACCAATCAACAGCTGCAATCGGTGTGTCTTCCGAAAAACCCAACGATCGTTTGATCTCACTCGCTGTCTTTGGAATTTCATATCTGGCTCCCGAAAGCTGTTGAAACTGCGCAAAGATCACTGGCGATTCATCAAGATTGATCCGGTCATTGAGTGCCGCATCTTCAATGTGAGAACTCATGACGATCACGTCGGCATCATTGACGGTTCCGTTGAGTCGCTGAAATCGTGCTATGACTTCTTCACCGATCGCATGAAACTCGATCGCGCGATACGCGTAGGTGAGCGTGCACTCCTCTTGGCCAAGATCTCGAAGACACGGAAGACCTTTCAGAGTGCTCAGTTTCTGCAAATCTGCTTCACGGGCGATCGATGGCGTCTCTGCGCTTAGAAAAGCCGCTGGCGGTGCCTGTGGCTGTGCTTCTGGCTGAAACACGGGTCGTTCTTCCGGCTGAGAGACCGACTGAATTTCCGCATTTACGTCTGATTGCGCTGGCGGCCCTACTTCTGTTTTAACCGTAGGTTGTGTTTGCTCCTGCGCTTCCAATAAAACTCCGCTGACGGACCCCGGGTTCACCATCGGCTCACGGGTGACGACATCCACAGCGGCGGCCGCCGCCTCAGCACCAAGGGCGCGACTGCCGAACAACGGCACCGTAAAAAGTAAAAATGTGATGGCAATAGCCCCTAAACGCAAACTCAACTCACGACTCCATTCGAGTTAATCGAACCACCTCGTAGAACATCGCAAGACCTGTGCTAACGCAAATCGAAGTCCACCTAGCGCGTAGCAAAGCTAAGCCCGCGTCGTGCGCTTGCCACAAAAAAAAATTCAATTTTCATAGCTTAAATGCGGCAAGCCGCTAAGACCGGGCGAGGATCTCGCGGTATTCTTCTTCGGGGTAAGACATCATTTCGTCGCGGTTTTCGCGATCGTAGGTGGCTGACATAAAAACGAGCCCATGTTCTTTAAATCCCGGCAAAGCCTGAAGACGCTCCATGAGATCGCGCGACTTATCCAGCCAACCTGGCGGAGTCATAATCCGCAGGCCAAACCAATGCTTTGCACTCTGCTTGTCGCTGGCCTTTTCTGCCAACACCGCTTGAGTCACCTCAAGAATTTTTTCTGGCGGAGAAAACTCGAGGTGAACGCTGATTCCAATGTTACTCCAACGAATGAGCTTGGCATAGTAGCTCGGCAAGCGACTGCCATTGGTCTGCGTGTGAATGAGATGCTGTTTGTTGAACAAGACTTCGCAAAGCTCATCATAAAACGGATGAAGTGTCGGCTCACCACCGGTGAACACCCATGCAATTCGGTCTCCGCGCCCAAAGCCTTCAATAATTTTAAAAACGGCCTCAAAAACCTGCTCGCGCGACCGCAATGGATCTGTTTGATTCGAGACCGTCGGATGGCAATAGGAACAGTTAAAATTGCAGCGCTTTGAAATGTCCCACGTCACTGTTTTGGGAAACCGACGAACACCATCCAAAAAGGGCGATGTAACAAGCTTTGCATCACTGACATTGTTAAGCGGCGCTCGCACTTTTTCGACCAAATCATCGCGATCAAGCTGAGGTCTTAGATCGTCAGTCTTTGCTTTTCTCAGCCGCATCGCCGCTCCGCACATGCACCACTTCACAGTACAGGTCAGCCAGTCTTTCGGAAAGTTGAGCGGCCCCTCAAAAATATTTCCGATGTAGCACGGCATCGAGCAAGCGGCTCCAGTCACTTGCCCAATGGGACCGATGTGAATATTCTCGAAGCCGGCAGCACATCGCCAACCCTGCCAGGAATTAATTCGAAGAGTCATCAGCTCCTCGGGCGAATAGAAATTCCCTTCACCTTCGCCGGTCGCTAACAGAATCGACTTATTCAAATCAGATAGAGCTTCGGACATAGACAGTTTATAGCAAATGGAGCTAGCGTCTGCACAGGGAATAAACGAAGATTAACCCGATGGCTGGAATGTCCATAAAAATTGAATTCGGCATTTTAGAATCCTCGCAGACTGATCGCGACCATCGGAACGGTCAGGCTCAAAAGTCTAGCGATGAAGACAAAGCAACTGGCTTCGTTCGGCCAAAGCTTTCCGACTTCGTGCAAGCGCCCTCATCAAACCGAACTTGGCTGAGTTTCGAACTTCTACCTGGACCTTTTCCTCAAA
>JAXMMN010000193.1:0-6026 GCA_034366485.1 Bdellovibrionales bacterium | reverse complement strand
TTGGTCGACGGTGATTTTAGAACACATGGACAAGGGCATGAACTGTTCTGTGTGCGGTGCTCAACCAGGCCGTGTTGTTGGTGAAGCGCCAGTTGTTTTGCCAGCTCCTACGCCAGGTCGTCCAATCAGCGAACGTCCAGTTGGTAGAGAAACTGTGACTGAGACTGTCACGATCATCGAGGAAGTTGCGCCGACACCAATCGCTCGCCCAGCAACTCCAACTCCTGTTCCCTCGACACCAGTACCACGTCCGCCAACGCCACGGCCGGCAACGCCGACTCCGCGTCCTATCGTTGTTGTTCCTCCTCCTACACCAGCGCCTACTCCGGACATCGTTATTATTCGTCCACCAGTACGGCCGCGACCGTCTGCTGCTCCAAAGCCATCGGCGACGCCGAGAGACCGAGCCGAGTTTTCGCCATCTGGTGGCGGTCGTTCGCCAGCCAGCGAACGAATGCCAGCGAGCGAAGTCGTTTCGGCTTCCGCGCGTCTCACGGGTCAGGTTGCAGCAGGATCGTTCGAAGACTTCGGGCCAGATCTTGGTGAGCAAACATTCGGAGCCGATGGTTCGCCAACGCTCTGTAATCCAGCACGTGCTCCGTACACGATGAACGCATGGCGCGCAATTTGTCGCGGCGAGGGCAGAATCGATGCGCGAGTATGTCGCGATCGTTACTTCCAGCAAGGTGACGTTAAGCCTGCACAAGCAAACTCTTGTGCAAGAGCCTTAGAGCGCTATCGCAAACTGACTCTTGAGATGACCAAAGCGCAAAATCGTCTTGCGAAAGTGGAAGACGAAATTTCAGGAATTGGTTACCGCATTGGTGACATCAAAATGTCGCGCCGTCTTGATCGAGACATGGAAGCCGATTGCCCAGCGGGCGACGGAAGCTGTTACGAACGTGGATCGACAAGAAAAACCAAGTCTAAAGGTCCGTCACTTGGACAAACACTTCTCGCAGTCGGAATGGATGCATTGCAAATCGGTGCAACTTACACGCTTGGTAAAAAAGCGAACGAGTGGAATGCACGAACAGGTCACCAAGCGCTTCCATATGTTGCGTCTGGAATCATGAGCGGTGCTTACTTCCCATATAGAACTGCCGGTTTGTACGGCGGTCTTTACGGTGGAGTGAACGGTGGATTCGGTTGTTCGCCTTCGATGGCGGGTGGCGGAATGGGCGCTGGTCCATACGGAATGATGGGACCACACGGAATGGGTGGCGGCATTTACGGTGGCGCCGGTCCATTCGGTTATCCAGGTGGAATTGGCGGATACCCTAACTACGGCGGCGGTATGTATCCTCCAGGCGCAGGCCCATGGGGAATGAACGGACCATGGGGCGTCGGACAATGGCCGGGTGGTTACCCTGGTGCTGGCGGCTTTGTCGGCGGCATCGCAGGTGGAATCGCCGGCGGCTTCGCGGGAATGCCAGGAATGGCTGGCGGCTTCGCAGGAATGCCAGGGTATGCTGGTGGATTTGCTGGCGGAATGGCTGGCGGTTTCGCAATGCCAGGTATGGCCGGCGGTTTTGCTGGAATGCCAGGAATGGCTGGCGGCTTCGCAGGAATGCCAGGCTACGCTGGTGGGCTTGCAGGCGGGATGGCTGGCGGTTTCGCTATGCCAGGCATGGCCGGTGGCTTTGCGGGAATGCCAGGCATGGCCGGTGGTTTTGCGACGGGCTACGCTGGGGGCTTCGCTGGAATGGCGGGTATGGCCGGTGGGTTTGCTTCACCATGGGGAATCGCGGGCGGTATGGCCGGTGGTTTCATGACAGGCATGTCGATGGACCCGACATTGATGCAACAACAATATCAGTTGCAGCTTGAGGCTCAGCGACGACAAAGCGAACAAGCAGCTTCGCGTATGCGTCTCTACCAAGGTTTCATGTCTGAATATATGCAGTTCCAAATGAAGTGGAATCAGTACTTCGGCAGCGGAGCTGGCAACGACATGTTCTACACTCCTGGTGCAGGTTCAGGCGGATCGACAGTGCCAGGCGGTTCAGGTCCAGGTGTTGGAACGACTCCCGGAAGAACTCGCTAGAAGAGAACACAAGAAAGAAATTTTGGAATAAATCAAAGGCCGACACGCAAAACGTGCCGGCCTTTTTCCTAAAAATATCGTGGTAGCAAAATCACCAACCAGAACTCACTGTCGGTTGGATCTGCGTCTCTTGGGTGCGAGCAGAAATGACGAGCGCCATGATCGCAACGCTTCCAATCGCCGCCCAAACCCATGGCCGCACGACTGGTGGCTGTTCGATGGGAGCCGTCGAGCGAAAGGGGTCTTGTGGAATATTGCCGCGGCCAAAATCACTGATTTGCTTAAGGCTTGCGACCGGAGCATTTGTTGCGCCCAGTCCGATCAAGGCTTCGCACGAATCGTTGCCGACGACGGCCACAGGTGCACTGATAGGAAGGTAGTGAGAGGAGTCGACAGAACATGGATTCGTGGATCGGACCCAGGTTTGCCGGGGACCGAGATCATTGATTTGTTGCGCCTTTGCAATCATGAGAGTCTTTGGCTGATAAAGATTTGAAATGAAGGTCAATCGAACTTTATTTCGATCATGTGCTTCATGCATGACATCCGGAGAAACGTACATCGCGAAATGTCCTTGAGATTTGGGATACCATGCTCCGTCCACCAAAACGCCGACTACGTCATCGGGCAAACTATCGAAGCTCTGATGCGATGGCATCATAGAATCTGCAAGCTCTCTTGCCTCTTGAAAGACTGCGGTTCGTTGAGTTTCTGGACTCACAGTATCGCTTGAGCGCTGCTTTATGTGACGGGCGATTTTGAAATGCAGTTGATCAAGCTGTTGTCTGGGCTCTGGACGTTCTTGTCGGAGCAAAGTGGCCTTTCTAACAAGAAACTCGAGAAAAATGTTTTGTGTTTCTTCGTTCCAGTCCTCTGTGTGTTCAAGGTCAAGCAGTGCATCTATCGCCCCCCGATCTGTCGATCGATTTTTTGCGGATTGAAGCTCGATCCATTCAAGTTGCGCAGAAACAAGTTTTACTTGAAGTTCACGCTGGGGTTCAGGACGAAGAAGTCGTCGTTCAACAAGAAGTGTTGCGATCGGTGTTGCGCCAAAAGAGATCGAGCGAGCGAGGAATTCAACTTCTGTGATCGCAGGGCTGCGGAAGGCAGAAAGCACATCGCCCGCAGAATTTGCCAACGCAAATCGCCCAGAAAAAGTGATCGCAACCAACAGAAGGGCACAGCGGTAAGGGAGAAAAAGACTATTTTTGTTCATGATCCAATCACTTTCCGTCGTTAACATTTTGAGTTTCCGTTTCAGGAATTTCTTCGAAGATAAAATCTGCTTTAGGTCTTTTTAGATTTGCTCTTGATCGCATCTTGCGCGGCTCCGGGTAACCTCCTTTGGGCGGTCCCTTCCGTACGACAACCAGGACCGGTGCGCCCAATCTCATTAAAACGGCGGTGTCAGCCTCCTTTACCAATACCGCGAATTTCGAAGGATTCCTTGGTGCGCGCACGAGCGGCAATCCTCGCGCGATCAGCCTTTTGCGTCGATCTGTTGCGCTTGAGTCCGAGATGAAATTTTCTTCACCGCTAGAGAGGTAAAGATCCACGTAAGCATGGTTCTCAATTAGCGCATCGATAGTTTCAAAGTTCAGCGGTTCAATCGGGACCAAGACAAAGCCGTCCGGAACCTGCTCTATCAATGACAGCCCGGCATTCGATTCGCGTTTCGAGCTAGCAACCGAACTTTGTGTCGATGCAAATGAAAGTAATAGCATCATCAAGATTGCAGCGGTTGAAGTGAACATCCAAAGTCGAAAGGCTTTTGATTGTCCCTCGACAGTGTCATCAGTCTCCCGAAAGCTATTTCTGATTTTGCCGGTAAAGCGTTCCAAAATTTTCGAAACCAGTTCGTTCCACTTTTGTCCCAGCATTCTTAAGTCCTCCTACACAAATAAATACACAGCCTAAAAACAGCATCATGACGATGATGAGTTCGACAAAAGCTTGTCCTCGGTCGGTTGTGGGGTCCAATGGCCTCCGGTGCGAGGTTCGAGCGTCATCGAACATCCGAATTCGATCTCTGGTAGGAAGTTGTCGAGAGATAGTTCGTCGCTGATCGAGTTCCGTTCGGAGGGGACTTTCAAGGTGTTTTTCCATTTGATGACTCCGTTCTGAGATTGTTGAAAGTTCGGCGCAGGCGAATACGTAGGAGTACGGTGGATTGTTGAGGACGCGATCAAATGAAAGCGCGGAGCCTGCGTTTGGATCCGCGCAGGCCGCAACCAAGCTCGTAGATTTTTAGGCAGGCTTTCAATGATTCCCTGCCTTGCGTGAAAGGGAGCCATACTGGAGACTTGTTTTCCCTTTGCGAGCCAATAGAGTTGCTTTGCTCTGACAGGCGATTGAGCTAGTTCGACGGTTTTGAGCGCGGCGAGTGCGGCCGCTCTCGCAGCTGGATTTGGAACGATGATGGATGCTTTTAGTGCCTTTAGCGCTGACTGCCGAGTGGCTTCAAGTGTCTTGGCCGTTCCATTTAGTTTGGTTAGCTCCGAAAGAGCCTTTCCGGCCTCAGCCTGACTTTGTGCCATGCGAACACGACAGGCGGTGGTCGCTTTCGCTTCTAACGCCAGCGCGAGACCCAGAACAAGAATTCCTCCCACGATCAAAACAAGTAGCGGTAGCAGGACTAATGCTGCCAACGAGATTTGACCTCTTTCGTTTTTCAACTTCGACCTCTTGGAAAATAAATGGGCTTTCGAAAAACGGCAGTTGCTGAAATACGGTGGCCAGAGTTTTTCGGATGACTCTTTGCGAATCGGTCAAAGTGAAGCAGGAGACTGACTTTGGAGCCGGATCGATCGACGCGAAAAACGGTTATCTCTGTTTGCCCAAAGGGAAGTCCGACTTTCAACGTCGACTCGAGTTTGTTTCGACAGCGATTGGGTGGCGATGGTGACACGAGGCAAATGGCCGCTTCGCGAGCAGCACGGTTCAGCCAAACTTTTGCAAACGACAGATAAAGAATGGCGGACCCACCGATCACTAAAAATCCAACAATCGGGAGCGTCAGCATGGATTCCACCGCTGCCGAACCTTTCTGGTTCAGCGTCGTGGGCCATGCGACACCCGCCGGTGCAGGCGACCTGAAAGGCAAATTTTTTGGCCACGTCATTGGCCACCTGTTGATCCGACACCATCCATGAAATTGCCGAGATCTCTTTTTTTAAGTTGTTCTTCAGGAATCGTATCGACGGCGGGCTTCGCCTTTTTTCCCTGAAGTGCATATGTGATCGTTGCAAATCGCGAATTGACCGCTTGGCCCAGCACACGAACGACACCAATCGTTGCGACGGCAACGAGGGCCACGATAACCAAGTACTCAATGAGGCCTTGACCTCGAGAATTTTTGACGACACTTGCAGCGCCACCAGGAGGCCAGCCGTTAGGCAGGCCCTTACCCCGGCCAGAAGCTTCGTCGGAGGTTTGTGTGATGGAGGCGGCTGATTTAACGGCGGAAGAGAATGTGTTTTTTGAATTTTTCATGACGGGTGATCTCCGGGCTACGAATGGGTGTTCGAACGCGGAGATGAGACTGCAGGAGTTGTTCAGAGCATCAGATCAAAAGCAAAACGCCGAGGTGAGCCTCGGCGTTCGAAAGGTCCGGAGTTCGGACTTTGTGCTTTTGGGAGGGCTTGAGCCTTAACTCTGCCGGGCGTCAGCCGCCGCGTTTTTTAGCAGCTCGTGCGGCTCGCACTTGCTCTTCGCGCTCAATTCGGCGGCGGATAATGATGCGACCTAGAACTTCGTAAGACTCTACGCGGAGGTCATTTTCGTAAACGAAACGATAAAACCCTTCGATTTCAGGACTTTGACGGAATTTTTTTGACGAGGTCGGAAGGCTTTCGCTCTGAACGAAGTCAATCGAGTTGCCATCTTTCGAGAGCTTAACTTTTTCTGCCTTTTTAGCTGCCATGTTCTCGGTCCCCTTTTCAAAATGCCGCAGACGCCGTTTTATGCCCGAGGTCAAAAA
>JAXMMN010000192.1:0-4361 GCA_034366485.1 Bdellovibrionales bacterium | reverse complement strand
GAAATAGCATGTAGCTAAGAAGCGCGATCGCGATCATCGGTTCTCGAAGCACGTCGCCAAAGAAGGCGAGGCCAAGTTGAAGAATTCCGGTGTCGTTCAAAATTCGGCTCATGAGGCCGCCAGAGCCAGATTCAAATTTAGAATGGAAGCTAAGGTTCAGGCGCAGTGCTTGATCCACAGTTTTCATTCGGACGTCCGCGATCACGCGCTCATTGATCATGATCAAGATCATGTAGTGAACGTAACGGGCAGCGCCCCAGACTAGATACAGCGCCGGAAACACGAAAGGCAAATGCCACGCAGAGATTTCAAAACCGAATATCGGTACCACGGAGCTTCGCTTTTCAAAGACCTCACTGAAAAGCGTTTTAACCAAAGCAGTCTGCGCAACGTTGCAAAGACTTATGATCAGACCAAAGAAAAACACCGCTACGAGCTTTTTCTTGTAGGGACGCAGCAGGGGCCAAAGACGTTTTAAACTCAACAGCACTTGATTCATGTTGCGGCCTCTTTGCGTGCGCCCGGCTTTCGTGGTTTCGATGGCAAGTCGTCTTCAAGATATCGCTTCAGGTAATGCCCTGTCAGGCTTTTCGGATTGGCCATGATTTCCACGGGAGTTCCAGCTGCGACGATTTCTCCGCCGCCTTTTCCCGCATCTGGTCCGAGATCAATGACCCAGTCGCTGGACCGAATCACATCAAGATTGTGCTCAATCAAAATGACGCTTCCTCCAGAATCTACGAGCCGATGCAGAACGCGCATCAACATTTCGATTTCGCGAAAGTGGAGGCCCGTCGTGGGTTCATCGAGAATATAAAGGGTTCCCTTTTGCTGGGTTCCGATGAACTCTCTGGCAATTTTCAATCGCTGCGATTCGCCGCCACTTAAAGTCGCAGCACTTTGCCCGAGGCGAATGTAGCCAAGGCCGACCTCGCGTAAAAACGAAAGCGGCTTTCGAATTTGCGGATAAGCGACAAAAAATTCCATCGCTTCATCCACGGTCATATTCAAAATCTCGTGGATGTTCTTATCTTTGTATTTCACTTCCAGGATTTCACGGCGGTACTTTTTGCCGTCGCAAGAATCACAAACCAAAGCGACATCGTCCATGAACATCATGTCGACGACTTCCACTCCGAGGCCCTTGCAGACCGGGCAGCGGCCGCCATCGACGTTCAGGCTGAAAGTGCCAGGCGTATAGCCTCGTAGCTTTGATTCTGGAAGTGCCGACATCAGCGTTCTTACGGCATCGAAAATCTTAAGGTAAGTGACGGGACTTGAGCGTGCGGTTTTGCCGATCGGGGATTGGTCGATGAACAAAACACCTTTTAAATGATCAAGGCCTTTGATGTCGTCAAAGGGTTGGCCGATTCGATATTCGACTCGAAGATGCTGTGCCACAATCGGATAAAGCGTCTGCGACACCAGCGTCGACTTTCCCGAACCACTAACACCAGTGACGGTGACCAAGCGATTAAGGGGAAACTTTGCATCGACATTTTTCAGATTGTTGCCGCGGCAACCGCTAAGTTCGATTGCGAAACGGTGATCCGCGATGGAGGTTGGCCGAGTACGTAGATCTAATTTCTTCAGCGGGCTGTCGGGACGCAAATACGGAGCGGTTGTCGATGTCTTGCTAGAATAAAAATCTTTCGTCGGGCCACTGTAAACGATGTTGCCGCCTAAGTGACCCGAGCCTGGTCCTACTTCGATCAGATGATTTGAGCTCGCGATCACGTCGTGATCGTGCTCGACGACGACAAGGGTGTTGCCGAGGTCGTTCAGCTGTTTCAAAATTCCGATCAGACGATCATTGTCCCTCGGGTGAAGGCCAACCGTGGGTTCATCTAAAACATAGAGCGTTTGCGAGAGCCCCATCCCCAACTGCTTCGCCAGATTCAGGCGCTGGTATTCGCCGCCGGACAGGGTGCGTGTCGGTCGGTCCATTGTCAGGTACTCAACTCCCACATCATTCAAGAACTTCAGTCGCGAACGCAGCTGTCGGAAAACTTCGCCTGCCGTTTCATCTTCTGTTGCTGTGAGGCTGATTGAATTGATGAACTTAAAGAGTTCGCCGACGGTCATTGTAGAAAGCTGATTGACGGTTTTCCCGCCAACTAGAAATAATTGCGTTTCCGGCTTCAGGCGTGCGCCTTTGCAGACACCGCAGGGCTGAGGCGATTTGTATCGGGACAAGAACACTCGGACGTGCATCTTGTACTTTTTTGTTTCGAGATATTCAAATAGCCCGGTCACGCCATAAAACTTGCCGTCGCCATTCCAGATTTTTTCGCGCGCTGACTGTGAAAGTCGATTCCACGGAAGCTTCATGTCGATGCCAGCCGACTTACAATAGCTCGCCAGCTGTTTGCGATCGTAGGCCGCCGAAGGCATTGAGAACGGATGAAGAGCACCTTCGCTGAGGCTGAGTGCAGGGTTGGGAACAATCTTCGCCTCATCGAGGGAAAGTGTATTTCCAAAGCCGTTGCAGGCGGTGCAGGCTCCGATAGGAGAATTAAAAGAAAAGAGAGCCGCGGATGGAGTGGGGAATGTAAATCCGCACTGTGCACATGCGCGATCGGCGCTAAACGAGAGGCGCTTTCCCTCGGTTGTCATCACGGTCACGCGTCCGGCCTCAAGCCCGACATTGAATTTCATGGTCGCTTGGTAGGCTTGAGAAATCGAATCGCCAATTCTTCCTTGGTCATCGGCGCGAAACGCAACTCGATCGACGACGATATAAAAATCGCTCAACGGCAAAACCGTGTCGGCATCGGTCGGTTGAATTTCGTAGACCGTGCCAATCGCCGGATTTGCGTCGTACTCGCGACATTTGGGAAGTCCAACCGAAGCCGTCGCCTGAAGAACCGAAAGCGATTCACCCTCACTCGAGGCAACCGTGCTGGTATCACTTCCGGCATCATCGCCGGAGTCATCTTCCCTCAGGGCCGCTGATTTTTTCGACGTCTTTTTTTCTTTCGACATCGACTCTTTTGCCGATCCTCGTTTTGATTTCGCGTTTTTCGTTGCTGGCGCAGGCATTTTTGCGCCAGGTGGAATCAAAATTCGTTGATAGCCCTCTTGTATTAAAAGCTTCAAAAGAACATCGGCCGGAAGCCGACCTTTTGCGAACGTCACCGGGGCGAGAATGTAGCCGCGTTTACCCTCTAGCTCTTGAACAACTTTTTTCGTGGCCTCTGTTGGCGCATCGTTGGTGATTCGGAAGCCATAGGTTGGGCAGGTCGGCGCGCCGATTTTTTCAAACAAGAGTCGCAAGTAATCGATGACTTCCGTCGTCGTCCCAACCGTCGAGCGAGAAGTTTTGACGGAATTCTTTTGTTCAATGGCGATTGCCGGTGGAATGTTCGAAATTCCATCCAGCTCGGGCTTAGGTGCTTTTCCTAAAAACTGACGAGCATAGCTTGAAAGTGATTCGATATAGCGGCGCTGGCCTTCAGCATAAAGTGTCTGAAAGGCGAGAGACGATTTGCCAGAACCGCTTGGGCCGCAGACAACCGTGAATGATCCAAGTGGAATTTCCACTTCGATGTTCTTCAGATTGTTCTGTCGGACCCCCCATAGGTGGATCGACTTCATTCGGCCATGTCCTCTTTGTAGAAATCAGAATCATCTCGCGTCGCAGGTGCACCACTTAGCTCTCGTGGTTCAGTACCGCGAACGAACGCCTGATTCACTACAGATCGACTGGAGGACGATGCCAATTTACCAGTTTGTGAATCGATATTGGCAAAGACGATCCCAGGTGGCACAGCAAACGGCTGAGGCTGATCGTCGCCATGAGCAAGTTTCATGTACTCAAGCCAAATAGGCAGCGCGGTTCGGCCGCCGACTTCGCCGTTGCCGATGGAACGTTCTTCGTCAAAGCCCACCCACACGCCGGTCGCGTATTGGGCTGTGTAGCCAACGAACCAACCGTCGAAATAACCGTTGGTCGAACCTGTTTTTCCGGCAACTGGTCGGCCGAGCGCGCGAGCTCGGCCAGCAGTTCCGCCCTCGTCGGTGACGGTTGCCGCCAAAAGTGAGGTCATCACGAACGCCGTTTGCGGCTGCATCAGCTGGTTCGGGTCCTCGAAGTAGATCAAAGGAATTTTTCTTTTCGAAGGATCGTCCGCTGACACTACTTCTTCTGAGGCCGGAGTTCCGTCTTGAACGGCCGGAGTCGCAGCTGGCGTTTGGCTAGCACTTTCTCCTGACTTCAGTGATTGCAAATAGCTTAGGCGTTTTTCTTCGTACTCAGCCTCGATCGGGGCTAGGTCCTTTTCGAAAAACATATCGAGCGTGATGTTCTCGATCAACACATTGCCTTCGTGATCTGTGACTTTATGAACGATCAAGGGCTT
>JAXMMN010000191.1:0-1300 GCA_034366485.1 Bdellovibrionales bacterium | reverse complement strand
AAAAGCAGAATCGCTTGCCCGTACGGGGAAAAACTCGGAGGTTTACCGATTCTTCGTGAAAGCTTCGAATAAAAATCGACCTCGCTGCTTTGTCGCCTCTGCAGCCTTTGAAGGCTATGAAGATCCAAGCGTCACTGCACTTCGAGTCTATCGCGACCGCGTGCTGCGGCGCTCACACGCGGGCCGCTATTTTACCCGTGTGTACTACAAATGGTCGCCGCCGGTGGCGAGAATGATCGATCGAAGTCCTCCATTTGTACGCGCCGGTCTTAGATTTTTGCTCAGAAAAGTCGCGAAACACGCTTTGCGAGCGATTTCCAAGCGATCGGCGCTTGATTCATCGTTCTCCGTACGGTCTGATCTAGGCCATGGCTCAACTGAAAACACCCAAAGCACAAGAGTTTGATACCCTCGTCATCGGCGCAGGCCTATCGGGTCTGATCGTCGCAAACGCCCTCGAGGCAACCGGCAGAAATGTCGCGCTCGTTGAGGCAGCCGATCACATCGGCGGCGCAAGCCGCATGGGATCGACCCAAGCCGGCGCGATCGATCACGGACTAAAACTTATTCCAGACAATGCCGCCGCTCACGAAGCCCTAGATTGGCTTGAATCGGTCGTTGGCGAAAAAATCGAACGCTCGGTCATTGAAGCCGCTCCCGTAAATTACGATGACGGAAAGTTTAAACCTTACGTCGGGTTTGGCGACACTGTCGTTTCGACATCTAGCGAAATCGAAGCCTATGCGATCAATCGCCGCCTGCATTTATCCTCGACGCCTAAAGACTGGGTCGTAAAACTTGGCGAACTCTTTTCCGGCACACTCCTCACTCAATCACAAGTTACTAAGATGGCCATTGAAGACGGGTTTGTTATTGAATCCATCGTCAATGGAGCAAAGCGAATTTCCGCAAGAGAAGTTGTGTTCGCAGGGCCACCAAACACGTTGATTCCCATTTTGCCAGAGGGCGCTTTAGCACCACGAATTCGCCAGAAACTTTTGCGTGGCGATTTCTGGACAAGCGTCAACGTTGATCTCGTTCACAAGCAGCCAATCACAGACAGCCAATCCGTTCATGTTTTGAAAGGTGCCAATGAAGAGCCAACAGTCGGCGTCTTTCACCCACCAAGAACGACAGAAGATGGACGAACACTTCAGGTTTCGCAGTGGTTCACGCTGATTCCGCGCGATCAAATCGACGAAGAAGAACTTGTTGCTGGCGCACTGAAGCAGATAAAACGACAGATTAAACGCGCTTACGAATCCGCTCTTGAGGGAATTGTACAGGAACGAATTTTGGC
>JAXMMN010000190.1:0-3945 GCA_034366485.1 Bdellovibrionales bacterium | reverse complement strand
GTCAGACGATCGAAGATCGATACATGGTTGGCTACGGCATGGACTCCGAAGAGGTCGGCCGAAACTACGGCGCCATCTACTACTACAAGCAGTAGTACCAAAAGATGCCGCCTACATCTTACTTTAGGCGGCCTTCAATTTTAGCGGTGCCTGCGCGTACAAGTTTCTCACCATCATAGACTTGAATGTCGCCAACAAATCGCGCCATACCCAAAAAGTCTGGCGCGCGCTCGAGATAGAATTTCCAGAGGCGCGCTGTAGGTTCGCCCGTCTCGCTCAGTTCCGGCACTGCAAAAACCAGTAATTTCCGGCTAGATATATACTGTGCACCAAGAATTTTTCCATGAGGAAGTGTCGATGTGCCCGCAACGGAAGACTGCGTGTTACCGCGTCGCAAGTAGTCCTTCAGTGTGATCGTCACACTGCCATCGGGGCTGATAACCAAGCGCGAGTCCTTCACGTTCACCGATTTTATATTTTCGATCTTCGAAGGATAAAGCGGATCTAAGGCGCGATACAGTTTTCCGATTTCTGCCGCCTGATCGACGGTTCCGACTTTATCAATATCCGCGAGAAGACTCTTCCGTCGATCTTGATTCACCTTACAGGCCTGAGGAGCATCGGGCTTCCACTCTTGAACCCACTCAACAAATTCAGGGTCTTCGCCCTCGGCCAGCACAGCCCAGTCGACAACACATTTATCCGCCGCAAATGCCGCCTCGAGCGACGCTTTTTCTTTTCCGAAACCAGCTAATACCAAAGACAGACGATCGATTTCTGCTGACGCTCGACCAACTATCGCAATCGTATTCGCAAAATCGAATTCGTTTTGTCTGGGCCAAAGAAAAATCGACACAGATTCCGGCCGCAAAGATCCATGCTCGAGGGAAAAAGTCTGGAGGCCGCGTTGTAAGTCAGGCGGGTTATTCGCTACCTTCAGAGATTCTACCGAACACCCAGCTTGTCCCAGAAAACACGTCACCGCCGACAATAAGAACAGCAGTGATCTACTTCTAAAAAAATTCAGCAAATCAGGATTTCCAATATTTTTTCTCATTTGAGTTCTCTCACTTTAAAGGGATCTCCGTGTCGCTTAAAAGAAAAGTGCCAATTCCCAAGCCGCCATCGCGATTTTATTGGTGTTGCGTCCACCTAGTGACGTGGCAAAGGAAAGCGTTGTCTCAAGCGGCGCCGGGAAGGCACCCTTTTGAAATAGTGGAATCGTGCTGAAGGTCAACCCAACCTGTGCAGCCTGAAGATCCTGTTCCGTCTCATTTGACATCCACTGGTATCGCTCTTCGGCGAAAGCACGACCACTGTACGTATCGGGTCCTTTGTATTGAAAGCTGTACTGAGCGCCAACAGTCCAAAGCTCGAAGGGTTTGTATCTCAATCCCAATGCGGACGAAACGCTTGCACCCAGCCGCTCTTCTACATCGAAATCAATGTCTGGTGTCGCATTCTCACTTTGTACAATCGGAACTCGCTTCGCTCGACGCGATTCGATCTGGTAAAGCCCACCCAGCGACGCATACGAAGCGACTTGGCCAGAGTGTTGATACTCAACCGTCGCACCTAAACCGACGTCCCACTGCCCATCGCCAGGAGCAATGTCGATCAGTTTTTCAACGCTCGACTGCCGACCAGTGGGAATAACCACGCGCGACGAGACCGCAAAAGCCAACGCATCATCTTTGTGGACAAGGTATTTTGCACCCAATGTGACGTCACCAATTTCTTGGTTGATTTCATTTTCCAGAGGACGATAGCCATAGCCCGCAAGTTTGGTTGCGACGACGTTGTGAAGCTTTTCTTCAAACGAAAGTTTTTTGTTATGACGACCCTCTGCCGAAAGACCATCTAGGACCGCTTGAAAATTTTCGTTCGACGCCCAACCAGTCATGACGTTGACACGCGAATAAATCACCGGAATCACGGCTGCGACTGTTAGACGATCCGTTAGCCCGTAGGCCGCAACAGGGATCGTTGATGTCAGCCGAGCATTTGCGACGCCACGTGCATCTCCTACGATCGAGTCCAAAGGAATATCCTTGGACATCAAAAGTCCCTTTAGCTGCGCACGATCAGAAGCTTCCGGCTGACCATCTGCAAGTTCACCGAATGTGATCGGCTTATTGAATTTGTTAGCAAGAGGTTCATAGCCACCGGCGCCATCCCAGCGCTCTTGAATTTCAGTGGTGAAACCCATGATTCGAATGCCTCGCACGCCTTTTGGCATAACGCCGGCAGTATCGAACGAGAACGGGGCCAGCAGTCCGCCAGCGTGCGCCGACGGCGCGATGCCCGCGACGGCGACAGCAATTGTCGCCAAGCCGGCCATCGCAGAAACAGAAAAAGTTGTTCTCATTTCGCTTCTCATAGGTCCCCTCCCCGAAAAACTAAAAGGCCAATTACATGTCGTTCAACATGACCTGCGCTTCTTTTTGCGCTTCGAGAAATTCAACGTAAGAAGGCGGATTCAAGACTTTTGCGTCTGCTGCAACAAAGGCCTCGAGGATTTCTTTCGCCTCTTTTTCTTTGCCAATGTCTTTGTAGAGTTCTGCGATATAAAGGTTGTTGTAACCGTTGGTTGAAAACACTTGGCCCGGCGCCAAAGTGTATTTCAAAGCCGCCGAAAGATACTTCTCAGCTTGTTTGTTTGATCCGCCGAAGAGGCCGGGAACTTTAAAGTACCCACGACCAAGAACGCGGTAAGCGCCGTACTCATGCGAACCAAAGACGCCTAGGTTCACGATCACTTCCATCGTCGAACGCAGCTCTGGCCAGCGACCGAGAGATTCCATGACGCCGTTTGCGTTGCCCCACTGCCCGAGGTTGATACCGCGGAAGTAGAGTGCTTCTCCAACGAGAGCAAGCTCGTCAGCGGGAAGCGCTTTTAGCCGCGCGAGATCTGCCGCAGGTACATTAGTGACATCGGTAACGCCATAGGCCTTCACAACGATGTCGGCGATCTCGAGACCGGCCAAATGCTTTTCGATCTTTACTTCCGCGGCTGTGTTGGCTGCGCCAACGAAATAAAGAGCTTCACTTTGCCCGACAAGCGCCAAGTGTTGAGTCTTTTTGTCTGTCGCCGATTTTGCGGCTTGCGCGTACAGGTCAGCCGCTTCTTGAGACTTCGCAGCACCGACCGCCGAGTATTCTCGAGCTGCATACGCCGCCTTGGCTTGATTCATGAGCTCTTCAGACGTTTGCGCAGAAGCGACGCTTCCCGCCGAAGCCAGTGACAGGGCCAATCCAAGAACGAGCGTCGATACCTTATAAGAATTAAAAGCCATGAAATCCCCCTTTGATTAAAGGGACTAATCACCAGACAGGACCCACCCTGGGCAATACCAGAAGGGCTTAATCAAAGTTTAAGAAAAATTGTAAGGGAACGGGCATATGAAACACCCCCCACCGCAGGGGGATAGGGAAAAGAGAATGCAGCAGCGTTTCGAAAACCCGGGCAATTGTTGAGAGACTTCAACAATTGACCCGTTTAGACGATCGCCCCAACCAAATCGTAGTCGAGAGACTCTGTGATGCGCACATTGACGATATCGCCGGGCTTTGCCGTTCCATCGTTGATCAAAACAACTCCGTCGATATCTGGCGCCTGTTGAGCCATGCGCCCCTGAAGCAGGAGCTCAGTTTCTTCACTGAGGCCCTCGACGAGAACTGGAATCGTTCTGCCGATGAAAGCCTGATGCTTCTCTCGTGAGATTTCAATTTGCAGAGCCATAAGTTCATCGTGGCGACGTTGCTTTGTTTCCTCGTCGATCTGGTTTTCCATTTTTCCACCAGCTGTATTGTCCTCTGGTGAATACTGGAAGCAGCCCACGCGATCAAAACGCTGCTCTTCAATAAACTGAAGTAACTCTTGAAAGTCTTCTTCGGTTTCGCCAGGGAAGCCGACAATGAACTGCGTTCGAATAACGACGTCGG
>JAXMMN010000189.1:0-3900 GCA_034366485.1 Bdellovibrionales bacterium | reverse complement strand
AAATTGGGGGAAGCGGACTCATTCATCCGAATGTTTTATCTTTCGCCGGGATCGATCCAAAAGAATGGCAAGGCTTCGCCTTCGGCTTTGGGATCGAACGCATGGCGATTATTAAATACGGCATCAATGACATTCGGCTTTTCAGTGACAACAACGTCCGCTTCTTGGAGCAATTTTCAGTATGAGACTTTCACTTCGTTGGTTGAATGATTTTGTAGATGTGAAAGAGTTCCTTCGCGATCCGCAGGCACTTTCAAAAATGCTGACGGGTGCTGGGCTTGAAGTTGAAGGCATCGAAGACCAGGGGAAAGCGTTTGGTCATGTCGTTGTCGGGCACATTCTAGAAAAAGGAAAGCACCCGAATGCCGATCGCTTAAGCCTTTGCCAGGTAGCCACGGGTGACGGTGTTGTTCATCAAATTGTTTGTGGAGCGCAAAACCATCAGACCGGTGACAGAGTTGTCGTGGCACTTCCTGGTGCCATGCTGCCGGGTGATTTCTCCATCAAGCACTCTAAAATTCGCGGTGTTGAATCGGGCGGGATGCTTTGTTCGGAAAAAGAACTGGGTTTGAAAAAAGAAGGCGAGTCAGAAGGAATTCTGATTTTGCAAAAGGACGCTCCCATCGGAAAGCCGTTTGCGGAGTTCATGGGGCTTGATGATGTTTTAATGGACCTGAAAGTAACACCCAATCGCGCGGATTGCCTCAGTCACTACGGTTTAGCGCTAGAGATTGGCTGTTTGCTTGGCCGTGAAGTGAAACGTCCTAACGCGGAGATAAACGCCGGTGCTTGGCAAAGTGAAGTTGGTGTTGAAATAAAAGATGCAGATCTTGGCCCTCGCTATGCGGGACGAATGATCAAGGGAGTAAAGGTCGGCGCAAGCCCTGACTGGCTTCGAAGACGGCTTGAGGCTGTCGGTATGAAATCTATCAACAACGTGGTTGATGTCACAAATTACGTGATGATGGAAATGGGTCAGCCACTTCATGCTTTTGATGTGCGTGAAATCAAAGGCGGCATCATCGAAGTCGCCAAGGCAAAAGCTGGCGAAGCTTTCACGACGCTCGACGGAACAGATTTGAAGTTAGACGGGTCTGAGCTCACCATTCGGGATCGCGAACGCGCGGTCGCCTTGGCCGGGGTGATTGGCGGAAAGAATTCTGGTGTGAGCGAAACGACCACTTCTGTCTTTATTGAATCAGCTTACTTTACTCCGGGTGCCGTTCGGCGAACGATGCGAAAGTTTGGTCTTGAGACAGATTCTGGTTACCGATTTGCTCGTGGCATTAATCCCGAAACGACCGCAGATGTTCTTGATCGTGCGACAGCGCTGATGATTGAGGTTGCAGGTGGTGAAGCATCCGCAAATCGCGTGGATATTTATCCTTCGCCTGTTCCAAGGCCAGAGATCACAGTCCATGTAGCAACTGTTGAAGCTCGTCTTGGCTACAAGGTTGAAGCGTCTGTCTTCGAAATGTGGATGAAACGGTTAGGTGGTGAACTGAAGGTGATTTCACCCGGCCAGTATCGCTTTATCTCTCCGGCCTATCGAAAAGATCTTTTGATTGAAATGGATCTCGTCGAAGAGTTTGCAAGACTCAACGGCTACGACAAGTTGCTTGATACTTTGCCGAGCGGAAGTTTTAGTCCGGCGACTCACGACGATGTTGCAGTTCTTCAAATGCGAGTGCGTAAGCATCTGAAAGGTTATGGTTGTTTAGAAGCGGTGAACTATGCCTTCATCGGTGACCGCTATCAAAAAGAGTTCCTCGGCGATGCTCAGAAGGTTCGTGACGCTGGTCTTTTTGTTCAAGATGACGACGTTAAAATTGTGAATCCATTGAACGAAGAGATCAACGTCATGCGTAGATCGCTTCTACCAGGGCTCTATCGGAATGTGCTTTCGAACTTTCGAAGCGGAAACGAAGTCGGAAAGCTCTTTGAAACGGGTGTCAGTGTTCATCGTTCGGTCAATGGACGTAATGAGCGGTATCCGGGTACGGGTTTCGGCGAGGAGCTTCGCCTTGGATTCGCTTTTTGGGGCGGAGAGGTCGATCTCTGGGGGCGCACGGCGGCCCCTGAAGTCGCGATGGTCCTGAAGGGCGTTTTGGAATCCTTCTGGACGTCGTTTGGTTTGTCGGAAGGCTTGAACGGCTTAAAGGTCGTGGCGTTTGAGAGTGGTTCTGCGCCGGAGTTTTTGCACCCTGGTAAGTCAGCGGTCGTTTTGCTCGATGGAAAACCGGTTGGCTTCTTGGGCTCCGTTCATCCGTCTCGTTTGGCGCACGACAAAATTCGTGTCGGTGTTGCGGTCGCCGAGTTCTCGCTTGAGAAGCTAGCGGCGGCTGTCAAAGCACCGCGCTTCAAAGAAGTTTCGACATTCCCGCAGGCAGAGCGTGATGTGGCATTTGTTGCGCCGAAGGAAGTGGCCGCTGGTTCGATGGTTGATCTGATCGTTAAAACCGCGCGCGGTCTTGAGGCCCAAGGTCGGATCCTACAGGCATTGAAAGTCTTCGATGTGTTTGAAGGCCCAAGCCTCGGTGAGGGAAAACGATCGGTCGCGATTCGGATGACCTTTCAGTCACTCGAGTCCACTTTGTCGGACGATGCAGTCAACGAACTAAAAGGCAAGCTCGTCTATGCGGTCTGTCAGAAGTTTGGAGCCGTGGTTCGTGGGTAAAATCAGGCACTTGGAAGCTTGGTCCAATCGCTTTTACCTAGACACCGATCAAGTTTTGTCCAATTCTTTTGTAACGAGGAACTCTCATGGCGAAGGACAGTACAGTGGAACAAGGTGATCACGAGGACGTCGGGGGCCGTAAAGGTCGCGAAGTCAGTCGTTCTACAATGACCAAGGCCGACATTGTCGAAAAGGTTTATTCAAAAATCGGATTCTCGAAGAAAGAAGCTTCAGAATTGGTTGAGATGGTTTTTTCGACCTTGAAAGAAGTCCTTCACAGCGGTGACAAAGTGAAGATCTCGGGCTTTGGCAATTTTGTTGTTCGCGAAAAAAACGAACGCGTCGGTCGCAATCCGCAAACTGGGGAGCAAATCAAAATCAGCGCTCGCCGGGTTTTGACGTTTCGACCATCGCAAGTACTAAAGGCCATGTTAAATGGCGAAGATCTGACAGGCCTCAAAGACGAGGACTGATTTGATCAGGAGGACCTATGGGGAACACGGAAGTAGAATCCCAAATCGATCCCGTTCTTAAAGCCCGTGATTTGGCTGGCGTCGAACACGTTGAAGAAATCGAACTCGCATCGATGCAGCAGCTCTCCTTCATCGAAGTTGAAAGCAGTGAATCTCTTAATCGCGGTATGGATGAAATTCCGGATCAACTGGAATTTAAAATCGGCACCGCGGCCGACCTCGTCGGCGTGAAGCCATACGTATTGCGTTTTTGGGAAACAGAATTTGATGGCCTAAAGCCCAAGAAAAGTCGCAAAGGACAGCGAGTTTATTCGCGCCGTGATGTCGAAACGGCGATGATTATCAAAAAGCTTCTCTATGAAGATCGCTTCTCCATCGAAGGAGCAAGATCCCGTCTTCGCGACCTCCGATCGAAAGTGAAAGAGGAACGCGGTCAGCAGATTCAATCTGTCGAAGTTCAAAAGGAAGTGCTTTCAGACGCTCTCATTGAACTGCAAGCCATTCGTGAAGAACTCGCGCAGTTCAAAGTCCGAATCGCTTAGGATATCCGTTTCTTTTATTCCCTGCCCAGCATTCGGCGCAGCAGGCTTGGCTTCGCCTTAAAGACGACCTTCGCCGAGAACTGTCCTTCGTTTGTAACGACGATCTCGGTGATTTCTACTGGGTTCGTCTGTCTGAAAATCTCGGGAACGTTTTTTCTAATGTACGCTTGGACCGCGTCGGACGTCATGGCCGGAGCTTGGTTGTTTG
>JAXMMN010000188.1:0-4604 GCA_034366485.1 Bdellovibrionales bacterium | reverse complement strand
TGCGACGCCAAGCTTTCGCTCATCTTCTGAAAGAACCGCTAACGACGATGCCAATTGCTGAAGCACAAGCCCGCGAACATGAAGACCGGCTTTGTCCGCACACTTGATCATGTTCTGCAGAGCTGTTTGTCCGGCCGTGATGATGTGAACATTCGCTTCGAGGCGAACGCCCGACATACCAATCGGGTCCGAGATCCCCGCTTGTTCGTCGATTTTAAATTCCCGAGGAAGGACATGCAGCACTTGTCGATCGCCTGGGACCGCAACTGCTTTTGCCGCTTCGATGACTCTTGCGATGTCGTCGGCTTTCACTTCACGATTGCGGATGGCAATCATGCCGCGGGAATCAAACGACTTTACGTGGCTTCCACCGACCGCAAGATAGACATCTTGAATTCGGTAGCCAGCCATCAGCTCGGCTTCTTCGCGAGCTTTGGAAATGGATTCGATTGTCGATTCGACATTCACAACCACACCTTGGCGGATGCCATTTGATGGGGCCGTTCCAAGTCCGACAATTTCAAGTTGAAGATCACCCGTCGGAAGCGAAGCGATCACCGGAGCGTTAGAGCCCATGTGTCCCGCGGTTGTATTCACTGCTCGAAGAATTCCGATCACGACCGAGACCTTGGTCGAGCCGATATCGAGACCAGCGAGTACAATCTCACTTGCCTGTGGTTTTTCACGCAGAGTGTCGCGAACCGCTGCGGTCGCCCCACCTGCCGAACGATCATTGGACGTTCGGTCGAAAGTCATCCTTAACCCCCAGTCCTGTCGCCCTTTAGAGACTTCTTCTCTAGAGAGGATTTGTTAGGAACCGGTAAAAACTTGCTCCACGAAGCCAGACTCTTTCTGGCCTCGTCCTAAGGCTACGGACGGTGATGCGCCCTGACAACAACTTTCTTGACCGAAGTCGAATCGATGACTCGGGCGCGCTTTCCTTGGGTCGAGAGATAGTTCAGAACGTGCTCGACCCGAACCAGCTTTTTTTCGATATCGGATTCGCCCAAAATGATTTCGGTTCGCGGAGAAAGCAGTAAAATCGAAAAGCCCTTATTCATTTCAGTCCAAAATATTTCGGCGATGTTCGAGCGATCAAGAATTCCGTTGGCAGGAAGCGCTTTGATGAGCGCGACGGCCTTCTCTCTCAACTTCGGATCTTCAAGAAACTGATCGCCCCGCAGAAACGGAACGTCAGGAACGACACTTGAAGTCCATTCGGGCATGACTTCGCCTTCATAAGAGATCGGCCGGATCGTCGACTCGAATACGGGTTTCACGCGGACTTTGGACTTCGCCTGGCGACGGGCCTTTTCGCTGACCGCGGACGGCGTCCCGCTAGGAACAACGACAGCAAGGGGACGCTTGGGGCTAATGGAAACAACCAAGCGGTCAGGAAAAACCCGCTGCAAGCGTGCATCGGAAACCCAGTCGAGCGAGCGGATAGAATTTCCCAGTTGCTCGAGATCGATCTCCCAAGGGCGCTTCCCCATGATGTTGCCAAATCGAACGCCAATATCGGCTTCGATCGATCTCGCAATTTCGACTTCCATTTTTCCACGATCAAGCCGCTCACGCCACTCAAGTGGGATGGCTTGAATGGCAAACATGCCCGACTGCCGAAGCGCCAGCGTCGCTCCGCCAGCGACGAAGAGGACCATGAGAAGTCCTAGGCCGATGGGACCCAATCGAAAAAGATTCTTTTTTAGGCTGCCAGATTTAGCGTTCACTCACCTTCGATTGAAGCGCCAACTTTGAATAAAAACAAGTCGAGTTCCCCTACAAAGGAAACCCGACAAGCGATGCAGAGCCAATTGGACTAGATGCTGCCGTGAGATCCGCAAAACAAGCGATTAACTTCTGTGCCGTCCAAAATGGACGCCGCATGAGTTCGAATTTCCTCTGGAAGACACCGGTTCAGCGGCACCACGAAGGGGTTATAAAGGCCGTCTGTAATGGCAGCCGAAGGCGCTTTGTTCTGAACGGCCCGGAAGTTTATGTCCCTCAAAAGAACATCCGACGCGCGCAGCTCGGGATTCAACCGACGCTGTAGCCGACCCAAGAAGTAAAGCGTCATCCAATTTTGCCCTTCAATGGCTGATTGCACGATCGAACTAGAAACCTGTTCTCCACGTAGGAGCGGGTTGTTCGAGAGCTCCCACGTTTGATCCGTGCGAATCATACCTATGACCTGAATCGCTGCTCGTTCAAACTCATCATCGTAGGAGCGAGATGACAGTTCGGCAGTCATGTACTCCAACCGCGACGAGGCCCCTGCGATCACGTTCAAGAAACTACCACAGCTTCGTGGACGATCTTCAGGTATCTGCGCAATTGAATGGCAAGTGTCTTTTGACCAGTCACGAAATGCATCTGGAAGTGAAACCATCGCCGCGCGCATCGTTCCCGAGACTTTATCCATTTCAGGTACTGTTTTGGCTCGAACCAAATCGGTGAAGACGCCCCACATATAGTAGTGCTGAAGATCAAACTTCAGTTCGTCTTCAAAGTTTTCAGCGACGACATGTTTCTTCAACACGTTGATCACTTGCTCGCAACGATTTGCACCAAAGTCTTTCGTGTAGAACTTAAGGAAGTCAGGATCACCGGCAGCGAAGATCGCCTCAATTCGCTTTTCATCACAAGAAGCAATCGTGATACGGTTGATCTTTGCCTCAAGTGCTAAAAGCATTCGTGTCGAGCGAACATAGTCCGCATCTTCCAAGCCGATCAGCGGAAGAATTTCGTGCAAGAGCAAGGCTTCACGCTTATCGATATCGGTGGCCGTTGCCGTCCAATAATTGCGCTTAACTTCCAGTCGACGAGGCCGCGCGTTTGGATAGTTCGCAGCATCTTTCGCTACGCCTTTGACCATTGGCTGTTCGATGGGCTCCACCGACAAGGCATTGGGCTCGAGCAAACCACAAATTTCTGCAGCTACATCTTTGTCGGTTTCTAGTGAACTGCTGAGAATCCCTTTGCGCATTGTTCGCGTGCGAAAGCAAATCGTCTCGATGTGGCGAACGACTTCGATTGCGATTGAATCGCCGCCGTAGCCCTCTTTCCAGTCCGTTGTTGGACCGGCTGCCGTCGTACCGGCGTCTTTGTTGGGCGGAGTGCAGGCGACTGCCGATAAAACACTTAAACAAACGACTGACAAAACCGACGTCAGTGTTGGTCCACGTTTTTCCAGACTATTTGGGTTCATCACTGTGCGCCTCCCGAAGTAACAGGGAAGAACGATACCGTGATCTGATAAACCGAGTTCTTGCTTCGCGACTCTTCTTGTAGCGACGTCGCCAAGGCTCGTTGGAATGCAATAATTTTGTCTTTTGCTGCCGGAACCAATGACTGGTCGATCGCGAGAGTCATCGATCCTTGCAAGCGCTTTTCCACAGGAACAGTTTCAAGGGCATTCAACGCTAAATTCAATACCTGAGACTGAAGCTTGCGAAGTGCAATCGTGGTGTATTGGCCGCTGGAGTTCGATACATTTCCTGAATTGTCGATCCACTTACCTTCTGGCGAAATCTCCAGCATTCCAAGACGAATGAGTCGCTCACGCGCTTCGACGACTTCTGAATACGTGATCCCGAGTGTCTTTGCGATCCAACGTTCGTCAGACTCAAAGGTTTCAGTCGATACAAGTTCAAGAATGGCGTAGTGATACCAATCCGCAATGACCTGAAACTGGTCAGCCATGTCGCGCATTTGTGTCGATGTGTTTTTAAGTTCTCTAAACAAATGCTCTTGTTTTTTAAAGGTTCGCTTTCGATCTTCCGCTGTCGCAAGCTTTGCTCGCTCAACGGGTCCAAGCGACATTCGCTCACAGATTTTATCGAAGCGTTTAGGAGAGACTCCAACTTGTCCACGAAGAATCTTCGACAGAAGAGAGGGGTTCATTTGGAGATGCTTGGCAAAACTTCGCAAGGAGTAGCGCGGATTAGTTTTGCAGCGACGAACGAGCTCATCCTGTAAGTACGTGCGGATCGTTTCCATAATTCATGACTCCAAAAAGTTTTGACGCGTAGCGCAACGTCGCGAAGGATAACTGAGTCATGTGGAAAAGTCGAGTTTTGAAACACACGGTTCATGTGGCAAATGGAAAAAACTTCAAAAAAACGCAGGAAGTGCCGAAAAACGCCACGAGGCCCGCTTATAATGCAGATGAGGCCGCCGTCAAAGCGTGGCGGAAATCGAATCTTCCAATTTCTGTTCAGAAATATGACACACGTTAAGGAATTTTTAAGCCCAATCGCCCAGCCAAATGACCTCGGTTTTAAGCTTTACGCCCGAAACCATGAGCACTTTCTTTTGTACGTGCTCGATCACGGCCGACATATCGGTGGCCGTTGCACCACCGGTATTAACGATAAAATTCGCGTGTTTTTCGGAAACCTTCGCCCCACCTATCGCAAAACCCTTAAGACCGCACGACTCAATCAGACGACCCGCGCGATCGTTGGGTGGGTTCACGAAAACACTTCCGCACGATGGTAAATCGAGTGGCTGCTTGGTGACGCGAACTTGATTCGCGTTGCGAACTCGACTGAGAACGTCTTCCCGTGGCTCAAGTTTCCATGAAAACCACGTTCTCACCAAAA
>JAXMMN010000187.1:0-3896 GCA_034366485.1 Bdellovibrionales bacterium | reverse complement strand
CACGAGTCTTTCAAAAATATGAAGAGACCCGCATGATTGAACGAATTTATGTAGCCCCAGAATCTTACAACAAGGCTATGAAAATTGTCCTGGACCGAAAAATCTAGGGGACCGAAAAATTTAAAGGGAGTTTTTAAAGTGAGCGATCGACGCACGTTCAAAGTGGGAGAGAAAGAGTCCGTGACGGTCACCGTGACGGACGAAATGGTTCGCGCGTTCGCTGAACTGTCTGGCGATAGAAACCCTGTTCACTTGGACGACGAATTTGCGTCGAAGACGCGTTTCAAAAAACGAATTGCGCACGGGATGCTTTTGGGCTCGCTGCTTTCACGCGTCGCGGGGATGATGCTTCCTGGTCCAGGGACGATCATCATTAGCCAAGATATTCGCTACAAAGGGCCCTGCTACATTGGCGATACGGTGACGGCGGAAATTGCCGTGATTCATGTTCGGGCTGATAAGCCGATCATCAAAGTTTCTTCGCGTGTGACAAACCAACAGGGCGAGGAACTGATCGATGGCGGAGCAATTCTTTATTACGATCCGGTTGTTTGATCGACCGACACGTTTCCATGTCGTTTGGACAACGATTCCGACAGCTTGTTCAAGTCACTCATGACGTCCTGATAGTCGTCCTTGGTTCGCAAGCGTCCCTGGACGCCGTACTGGCCTTCCGTGAGCTGTTGAATCAATCGGCGGATCGGTACCTTTGGCCCAATCAATCTGTGAGTTAAAATAATTCCTAACGAAACCGAAATTAGTCCAAATAGTGCACCGACAACAATGGTCGTGAAGGTCGCTGTTTTCAGCGACTGTTGAATTGCACCAATCACTTCGGGCTCAATTCGGTAAACAACCGCCAAAGTTGCGATCATGTCTTCCAACGAAAGCAGGAAAAGTAAAAAGACAGCGCCCATCGTCACTAATGTCATACCGACAAAATAAAACGAGTACTTCAGCTGAAACTCTGGCCGAAGAAGAATGTTCTTCATCGAGCGCTGGTGCTTGTGCCCCTTTGCCGGTTGTGATGACTCTGTTGGCTGCGGTGTTGTCTCGGTGGGCGATGTCGCTTCACTCATTTGATTTTGCTCCTAGGCGATATTCTTCACGATTTCTAGGACCTTGCGAAGCTATTCTCTGCGAGGCGACCGCGAAAGGCGTAACTGTCTGGCCATTGGTCTTGCGATGAACAGAGGTCAATGCGTCTTACTAGGTCGATGACGTACGATTGGAAGCAGCGAGGGTCGCAATGCACCGATTCAAATGGCTTCTTCTTTCCGTCTCCTTGGGTTTCGCTCAATTATCTTTTTTACTTTTCTCAAGTCGCTCGATGGCCTTCGTCGAACTGAACGCCTTTTATTTTTCTGAAGCAGAGGCGGCTGCCGCTTCCACAAGTGGCTCACGAACGTTCCTCGAGGGAACAGTTGGGTTTCGAATCGACAAAGCCGGGCAGTATCTTGTTGGCTGGGGGATCGCCTCTCATTCGACATCTTCTGCCGCGACGACCACGGCCACGTACACAAGCTTGCAGATGGGGCCCCGATTTTTGTGGATGATAGATAAGCAAAAGTCATGGAGCGTGGGCCTTGCTTACTACATTGTCACTACTGCAACTTATGATGACGGTTCGGGTACGGCCGAAACCTGGAAGGGCACATCGCTTCATGCCGACGGCGGCTACAATTTGCCGATCGGCGATGATGTCTACTTTGGTATCAGGTTTAATTATTCTGCGTCGACGTTCACCGAACGCCTCATTGGTTCAACAACTTATTCGACAGTCAGTTACACAAAAACCTATATGTATCCAAGTCTTGCCGTCGTCTATATCTTCTGAAGTGCCATCTACTTTAAATTATAAGCAGAACTCGTAGTCACCTGGATTGCTGATCGGTGGATTGAACTTCGCCTCGCGAATTGTTTCGATGGCCTCTTCCTGCGTGATCTGTCCTTTGCTGAGTGCTTTGAAAAGCTCTATTTCCAAATCTTGTCGCAGTTGCTTAATGACCTTTGGCTCTGGCCACAAGTTGTCGAGGCGGTTGGTGCCCCCGATTGAAAGCGGAATGAAGTGATCTATGGTGTACTCTTTGCGGCAGTTTTTTGAAACCCCATAGTCGCGGTAGATTTTATCCTTGTCGCTCGAGCTGACAGAACGTTTGCAGTAGGGGATTTTCTCTGGGTATCGGTATTCAGAAAAGTCTCTATCACTTGTCGAGCAAACTGAACCATTGGTTCTTGTTTCGTCGGGCGTGAAGGGGAAAGCGGTGAAGCCAACGTTGACTTGGTTACCATCGATTTCTATGCGCCCCTTGGCGACCGCCAAGGAAGTCCCCATTGAAAAACCGGTGGAAATTATCGTGGCAATTGTCGTGGCGATTGCAAGCGGCAAAACGAACCTGTGCCAGGCACGCGTGAAGCGAATCGACATAGACCCTCCGTTGGTCATTTTAGAAAGAATGGGCTTCTTGCCCGTCCTTATTCAAAATCGTACTTGGTTTTAATTAATGGTAAAGCGCCTCCTGCATTTTTGGAACGCAGTGCGTTTCAAAAATGCAGGAGGTGCCGTTATTGTCGTTTTATGAGCGACGGAAATTGAAAAACGCAGCGGCAAATTTAAGGGCGGCTTGCGGAGCATGAGCTTTGCGCCAAACGCCCGCGGTGTATTTCGAGGCTTCCGAGTAAGTCGGGTAGGGGTGGATCGTGCCGAGGATTTTTCCAAGGCCCAAACCGTGCTTCATCGCCAAAGTGAATTCGGCCAAGAGTTCTCCTGCGTGTGCGCCAACGATTGTCGCACCCAAAATCTGATCTGAATTTGGTGGCGTTAAAACTTTCACGAACCCCTCTGCTTTTGAATCGACGATTGCGCGATCAAGATCGTCGAGATCATAGCGAGTTACTTCGAAATCAATTCCTTTTTCCGTTGCTTCTCGCTCGTTCAGTCCGACTCGTGCGATTTCGGGATCGGTGTAAGTCACGGCGGGAATTACGCGTTCATCAACCTTGAAGCTCCAGAACGGATCAACGAGGGCATTCACGGCCGCATACCAAGCTTGGTGTGCGGCTGTGTGAGTGAACTGCCAAGGGCCAGCTACATCGCCGCAGACGAAAATATTTGGCATCGATGTCTGTAAAGTTTCACTACGCGAAATGGTGCCGTTGTTTTCGACTTCAATTCCCAGTTGTTCAAGACCAAGCCCAGAAGTTCGGGCGCGCCTGCCGAGCGCAACTAGGACTTGATCAAACTCCAGACGATCGCCGGCTTCAGTGAGTGCTCGTTTTGGAGCGGCCTCGCCTTTCTGGAACGGACCCGGTGCTTCAAACCGGACGATGTTCGTTTTCAACTTCACTCGAACGCCGTTTTTTTCCAATGACTTCTGCAGAAGCGCGGAAACTTCGAGATCTTCGCGACTTAAAATCGAAGCGCCGCGTTCGATCAAAGTAACTTCTGCGCCTAGGCGAGAAAATGCGAGAGCTAGCTCGCAGCCAATCGGGCCGCCACCTAAAACCATGAGTTTTTTGGGAAGTTCTTTCAGCTGCCAAAGAGTTTCGCTTGTGAGTGGGCCGCATTCGCGCAGGCCCTCAATGTCGGGAACAATTGGCGCAGCACCTGTCGCGACGACGATCGACCGAGCCGTCACCACTCGTGTTTTCTTTTGCGCGTCGGTCACTTCGATTTCCCAAGGAGACTTAAGCTTCGCACGGCCTGTTAAGCACTCAACACCTAGTGAGGTGTAGCGTTCGATCGAGTCGTGCGGTTCGATGGCTCGAATTTTATCTTGGACCAAGGCCATGACTTTTTGAAAGTCGACGGATTTTGTTTTCAAATCGACATTGACCCCATACGCGTGACTAGAATCAACTTCGTAGGCGATTTTCGCCGACTGCAGGATGGCCTT
>JAXMMN010000186.1:0-1176 GCA_034366485.1 Bdellovibrionales bacterium | reverse complement strand
CTTTTGACTGAGCAGAAGAAAGCCCTGATTGAAGACCTGAAAAAACGTATGGAAGGTCAAGGCATGGGCGGCGAACAGTTCGAAGATTACAAAGAAAAGTGGGACGCTGATTTCACTGAAACAGCGACTTTCATGATTCGTTCGAGCTTCTTGTTGGACAAAATTTCGACGGACAACAACCTCCGTGCGACTGACGCCGATCTCGACGCGAAATTTGAAGAATATGCGAAGCAGACGGGCATCGAACTCGCCCGCGTCAAAGAATTCTATTCTGACGACGATCGCCGTTCACGTTTACGCTATCAGTTGACTGAAGAGCGTTGTGTCGATTGGCTTATCTCAAGAGCCGACGTAAAAGAGGTCAGCAAATCTGATCTGCAAAAAACGTCGAACTAGTCGTTTCAACGAGCTAGTAAGTAGTGGGTCATCAAGAGCTGGGGGGCGGCTTGAGAACAAAAGGCTTATCGTTTTGGACAGCAAGTCTGGCGGCGATCACCGCCCTTAGTTTAATAACTGCTTGTGGTCCGCGGACAGCTAATCGCGGACCTGAGGCGCCCGAGACTGATGGGCCGGTCGTCATTAAAAACTTAGGCTGCGAAGAAGCTTCTGGCCCACTTAAATTGCCAACAGGATCCGATAGCCCGACTGGAAAAACCGAACTTCTTAAAATCGCACCACGCAAAGACCGATTTTGCGCGATCGTATTATCCATTGATCCGACTTTTCTCGGCTGGTTGAATGCGGGTGACAAATCGTTTGAATACCGAAAAAGCCATCCGACGGACGAGATCAGCCACATTATTTTCTTCGACAACAAAGCCCTCACGCTGGTCGCGATCGCGGATGTCGTCGAGACCCTCGCGGGCGATCCGCTTGAAATCTCTGAACTCACCTGGCGCCGATCAGGCACAACCGTCGACGGCCTGATGAGCTACTTTGGAGATCGGCCCTTGGGCTTTGCCACAGAGCTCAAAAACTTTAGATCACTTCCGAATCCAATTTCGCTAGCTGCGGCGCGAACCATGGATCCAAAGTTCCAACGACCTTATGGATATCTCTTTGTTGATCGTCATCCGAAGATCAACGATGCCATCAAAGCGCAACTTGGAATAGCCGAGTCCTTGTAGGATGAGTCCTGTCCAGGCACTGGGCTTACATGGCGTTCGATTTGCTCCT
>JAXMMN010000185.1:0-1796 GCA_034366485.1 Bdellovibrionales bacterium | reverse complement strand
GAATGGTTTCACAGGCGCAAAGAAGCCGCGCTCCGATACAGCAGCTAGCTGACAAGGTAGCCGGTTACTTTGTTCCCGCAGTGGTCTTGATCGCAGTCGTAACAGCATTGCTTTGGTTTTTCTTCGGACCAGAGCCGCGGCTAACATACGCAATCGTAAATGCTGTCGCTGTTCTTATTATTGCTTGTCCTTGTGCGCTCGGACTCGCGACTCCAATGTCGATCATGGTAGGAACCGGCAAAGGCGCAGGCTTAGGAGTGCTAATCAAGAATGCTGAAGCACTCGAAGGCATGCAGAAGATCACGACTCTCGTCGTTGATAAGACCGGAACTTTGACCCTCGGAAAACCGAAGCTGTCCTTAGTCAAAACTCTAGCTGGATTTAATGAAGATGAAGCACTCGCGTTGGTTGCGGCTCTCGAAAAGTCGAGCGAACACCCGTTGGCTGAAGCCATCGTACAAGGAGCTATAGAAAGAAAACTTCAAATCGAATCGGTGACTGACTTTGAATCCGTCACGGGAATGGGAGTAAGAGGTATTGTTCGGGGTCGCACGGTTCTCGTCGGCAATCGAAAACTATTAGAAAAATTCGGCGTCGATGCTACTGCGTTGTCCGTGCTCGCCGAGGAGCTTCAAAGTACCGGCCACGGTGCGATGTTGTCTGCCATTGATGGCAAACCCGCCGCTGTTATCGCGGTACGAGATCCGATCAAAGAATCGTCGAAGCCCGCGATCAGTTACTTTCACTCCAAAGGTATCGAAGTCATTATGCTCACCGGGGACAGTCGGCATACAGCAGAAGTCGTGGCGCGCGAAATGGGAATCGACCGCGTGGAAGCTGAAGTCCTCCCTGAGCAAAAGAACGAAGTGATTAAGCGTCTACAGGCACAAGGAAAAATCGTTGCAATGGCTGGTGACGGTATCAACGATGCTCCCGCGTTGGCCCAGGCAGACATCGGTATCGCAATGGGCACCGGAACTGACGTGGCGATGGAGAGTGCAAGTGTCACTCTGGTGAAAGGTGATTTGACAGGTATTGTGCGCGCTCATCGACTGAGCCAAGCGACTATGCGAAACATTAGACAGAACTTATTCTTCGCTTTCGGCTACAACGCCCTTGGTGTTCCTCTGGCAGCCGGAGTGCTCTATCCCTTTTTCGGAATTCTCCTGAGCCCGATGATAGCAAGCATCGCGATGAGCCTAAGTTCCGTCTCGGTCGTAGTGAATGCGCTCAGGCTCGGACGAATAGACGTATCAAATGTAAAATGACGGTCGGGCATAAAGTCGCGACTTCGGCGTCGTTTGACCCCGTCTTTTTCTATCTCACGTTCTATCCCAGCTGCGTCGCCAACACAGCGGATTGAAGATTGCTTGCCTTCAGGTCAGTGTAAAATCACGAACGAAAACGAGAAGAGGCGATATGACTCGAAAAATAATTCTACCAACTCTAGCTTTCAGCGCGCTGCTTATATCTGGATGTGCACACTTTGCTATGAAAGGTAGCGTCGCAATGAAAGTCAGCGAATCGGAAGCCCAAGTTTGCCTCGATGAAGCGAAGGTAGGCGATCGTCTCACTTTGTTCAAAAATAGTTGTCCGACAAAAGGCACTTCACTGCGATCTTCCAGTAACTCGGGAATGTGTGAAAAAGTACGTGTTGGACAAGGAACGGTGACGGAAATTTTGAATCAGCACTATTCGGTACTCAAAGCTGACGCAGGCGTGCCTATCGAAGAAGGTAATTTCGTCGAATAAACAAAACTACCGGACAATAGTTTGCCCAGTCGAAAAGCCACCGC
>JAXMMN010000184.1:0-1692 GCA_034366485.1 Bdellovibrionales bacterium | reverse complement strand
CAAGAAGGTCATAGCGAAGAAGCGGTTGTCGATCTTCACCGAGCGGTGGAAGGTTTCCGGAGATACTGTTTCCACCAGAAAGATTCACGACAATGAAGGCTGGCAGTGTGTTGCCAGAAACTTGACACGAATCATCCGTTTGACCGAACGCAAATTCGGGGCGGGCGAGTACGTTCAAGATCGATGGCGCAATCATGGAGCCCGAAAACCCCAGAAGTCCGCTCGATAAGAAATCTCGACGTGTCGTTGGCTTCTTGTGGTCTTTGTGAAGAACGACAATCCGCTCTTCACCTGTTGCTTCTTCGACGACTGTTTTGCTGATGACGTTATCGTCTTTACGTTCTTTCATATATCCCCCAAAAAATACCTGCGACCTCTTTATCGGCAGAATTCCGCCGATATTTCACCCCAAAAACGGCCCGAGAATCAGAACCAGAGCATCTAGAACCTGACGGCATCCAAAGAGGCCAACATTGCCGAACATGTGAAAATCAATACATCTTCAGTTTCGATCGCATCTGAGACACCTGTTCGGCGTGGATCAAGTGCGGCCGCATCGAGGGACGACTTGATGACCGTACGCTCTGCTGGTGTCTCATTTCGACCCCAGAAGTTGCGAGCCATACGACGAATCAGATCGTCTTTGATTTCTGGTGTCATGGCCGCAGGTGCAGCTGTGAAGTTCACCTGACCGAAGAATCGGCGATCCGCTTGCGATTTCGCTTTTTCGTCAGTGATCAAATCGAGACAAACTTCACCGCTGAGGTTTGTGATCGAAAGCCACATAGGTCCGTTGATGGAATCAGCTTTACCGGTTTCCGAAACCTTTGCTTTCGCATTGGTCGCAGCTGTAACGGTGCGGGCCGAAACGTTTTCAAGGCCTGTGATCGACTGCATCGAAACCAACAAGTTTTCTGAATGCGTCACCGTGACTGGCTTCACGTCTTCGTCAATGTTCAGTGGCGTGTTGCTGCTTCCACCTGTCGAACTCAGCTTCGTACTTTGTACGATCCCTGGGCTACAGTTTTGGAAACCGATCATCAAAACCAAGGCTGCCATCGGAAGACCAGTTGAAGCTAAGAGCTTTCGTTTCTGTGAGAGAGTCATCTCTTTAAATTTTTTCATCTTCATACCCTCGTCTTCTTACTGAACACATTGTGGGTTGACTGCAACGTTCTCGTACATGCGGCGAGTGTGATAACCATCGGCTTCAAACTGATCCGCGAGCGAGCGTACTAGGGACTCTTCGCCAGCAAGCGGTGTGCGTCGGCAAACTGCTTGGAAGGCTTTTTTCACCATACAGCGCGAGAAACCTCGTGAGTCAGCAACCAGGCGACCAAGACTTCCAAGGCCCGTACCCGTTGTTGAACTTCTCCAGCCGAACTGATCGGCGTTTTTACCGAGAGTCGCGTTGTTGACCCAGCTGTTGTCGGTCATGCGGTAACCTTGCGGATATTCCGTTTGGTTGCGTGTCATTTTACCGAGAACAGTTGTCGAGATCGTCTGAGCGTTATTGTTGAAGTCAACAAAGGCCCATGCACCGCGAAGTCCGTCCATGCCCGAGTGACATGTCTTACAAGTCGTGAGGTACAAGTTAACGCTTCCTGATGGAGTACGTGTAACGTCTTGTGCTACGCGGTCATCAGGTGCATTACCGTCAGCCCAGCCAGCCATGTCGACACACATAAATTC
>JAXMMN010000183.1:0-7792 GCA_034366485.1 Bdellovibrionales bacterium | reverse complement strand
TGGAAAAACAGGCGGTTCGCGAGGTTGAAGAAATTTTGCAGGGTAAAGAGCTTCATCCAACAGTGGGTGGAGTGCAGTTTAATTCGACTTGGGGTGCGGTTCGTTTGGGCCAATCCAAATTGAAGACGGCCTCCCGAGTTGTAGTTCGCGTGGATCAGTTTGGTGCTCGCGACTTTCAAAAGCTCTTTCGAAAAGTGTCGGGTCTTCCTTGGTCTTCGTGGCTCAAGTCTGGAACAAAACTAGCGGTTAGAGCGAGTAGTCATGGGTCAAGATTGAGAATCAAGAAGGGGATCGAGCGCACCGTCACAGATGCGTTTCAAAAAACCTTCAAGCCATCTGTTTCGAAATTAGACGTGAAATCCGACCTTTTGTGTTTGGTTCGTCTGGAAGATGATCTCTGCACGATCAGTCTCGACATGTCTGGCGAGCTACTTCATAAACGGGGCGATCGCGAGGACGTGGGCCGCGCACCTCTAAGAGAAACGTGGGCAGCCGCTATTTTGGCCAAGGCCGCAGATCATGTACGCGACGATCAAGAACTCGCGAAAGACTTTTCATCACCGTGGCATTGGATAGAACCGATGGCAGGGACGGCTGTGTTTTTGCGAGAGGCCTTTAAGTCTCAAGGGGCTCTTGAAGGGGCAGTGGCCTCGCGTGAGTTCGCGGTCGATAAGGTGTTTAAATTTAAGTCCCCTGGGGAGTCTTCGGCGGTTGCTATTGGAACCAAGTCGTCTTTGGCCCAGTGGATGGAGCGATGCCAAAGTGCGTGGGTGATTGATCAAGATCCGGCTCAATTGGCGCGAGCGGAAGCTGGCCTCAAGCAACTCGCTTCGAAAACTGAAGTTTCCTTTCATCTCAAACCGCCGCCATCTCTAGATGCTGAGGCTGTACCGGAGTCTAAAAAATTTGTGATATTGAACCCGCCATGGGGCGTTCGCTTAAAGGGCATCGGTGCCGTCAACACGCTCGAGGCTCAAGCAAGCCTCTTGATGATGCTGAATGAATCTTACCATCCAAAGTTCACTGTAGTCCTGCTTCCTGACACACAAGAAGGCGGCAAGAGTCTTAAAGTTCCAAATGGTTGGACCGAGTTAGAGGGATTTTCTTTTCGAGCGGGCGGGATTCCCGTTACGGCAAGATTTTTCAAAGTCCGTTCTCGTTAGACTTCATCGATGAGCTCAAGTAAGTCACTGGGCAGTTGGAGGGGTCTAATGCCGATTGCCACACACGCGGTTCGTAACACGGTTCAATTTATTATCGCTCTCGCCTTTTTGAGTCTGGCGCTTCTTGGCTGCCAGCCAAAAGACGAAAAAGTATCGACTCGTGGCGCGAATCCACGACCAGGAGAGTCGAACCAACAAATCGATTCTGATTTTGACGACCGAGGGCTCGAGTACACGCGTTCGATGTTGATCGAACTTGCCGATGTCTCCCGTCAGGTAGAGTCCGTCCTCGCGAAAGCCGCGGAAAAGACACCAGCGGCGATTCCACCTGCCGCGTCTCCAGAAGTTCTCCCTTTGAAAATGGCGGCTTGTCGCACTATTCGAGATTTCGAGTCTCCAGAGGGAACTCTCGAGTTTTTAATGGAGGCGAAGGATTGCAAAGAAAAGGGTCCGACGTTTGAAGGTACTCAATTCGGCCGTGAACTTGCGTTTGCTTCTTTCATCCTTCGCGATGGTAAACCCGTTGTGACGGCGATGAAGGTTCAAGGCAAAGGCCTAGAGACAAGCTTGCGTCCGCTCGTTAATCCGAAAGATTCGCTTCGTGCGAAGGCGTTTCGGTTTTTAGATGTGAAGCTTGTTGGCGAGGAAAACGGCGAACGCCTGTATCGATTCTGGTTTGAATCAGAATCGACCTATGCTCTCAATTTGAAGGCGTTCCTTGACGATGGATTGGTCAAGTCGCGACAGTCAGGCGTGTTGGTCGTCGACGTGCTCTCTGGAAAAGTGAAGGCTTACCGGGCGGTTGAAAAAACAGATCGATTTGACCTGACAGTTGAAAGCGGAAGAAAAGGTCGTTCGGGCTCCGGGATCGTTCGCCAAGAGTTTCGTGCGTCTGGCGTGGTTGATCTTTTAGACGTCAATTTGGCCGAGTGTGGACTTCCTCAAGGCGCCGTGGAATCTCGTTTCACGGTTCGAAAGATCGATACACGTCCAGGTGCAGAGAGAAAATATCTGATCGACTCCTCTGAAAAGTTTCAGACAGATGGCAACTCGATTGTGAATCCTCGCAAAAAAGAAGCAGAGCCGGGAGCGAAAGTTTCCGCCGCACTTTGCTCGGCGGATGAATGGATCACGACGACCGAGTTTTTCTCGGGCCTCGTGTACTAATACGGAAACGACGACGATCTTCCGTTCAAGATCTAAAATTAAAAAAGCCGCATCTTGAGGTGCGGCTTTTTTGTTTTTTAGGGCATCTGGATAATTCTGTCGGTCAGCGTAGCTGCTTTGCTACTGCGTGACGGGGGGCTTTGCAGGGGGCTTTACGAGCTCCAAGTAAACGGGCCAGTGGTCACTTACGCCAAAGGCGGAATCAGCCCCAAAGCGGGCAGGGCTTCCGTATTTGTTCACCTGGTACTTCGATTCGTTTGGAATTCGAATCGAGGCGGGATCGACCTGCCAGCCGGTTGTGGCAACAGAGGCGCGTCGAACAAGAATGGCATCGAGGAAGCTCCATTCTGTTTTTGGATGATAGTAATGAGTGCCCTCGCAGGATTTGCATCCTTCGAAGTGGCTGACAAACCAAACGCTGTTCAATGTCGTTTTGAAATAGCCGGAAACTTCGTCTTCTTGACGAGTGATGTTGAAGTCCCCACCGATGATCGCAATCACATCAGGTGGTAGGGTCTTTTCAATCTCGTTGAGGAACTCGGTCGCTTGCTTTCGCAAGTAGGAAGGATTCGATTGCGAAGGGAAGTGGAGCCCAAACACCAATGCTTTTGTTCCGTCTGGGAAAGTCACTGGTACTTCAATTACTCCGCGGGTGCGCGTGGCCGAGTACTCGCCGCTTTTATCTTCGGCCTTCAAAGGTAGGCGATGAATTTTTGGTTCGCGCCACATAGGGAAACGAGAAAGCACTCCCGGATCAATGCCGCGAGGGTCGAAGCTGTCGATCACTTTTGCTGTGATGTAGCCTGATTCTTTTAAATGGTTCTGATTGAGAAGATCGACCACTTTTTGATTTTCAACTTCCGATAGGATGAGGATATCTGGTCCTTTTCCGTCGCCCACTTGTTGGATCACGTCGGCCACTCGGCGCATTTTTTTGGTTAACACTTCCGCGTTCCAATCGGTGTCCAGGCACTCCTGCTTGCGGTAAGCGCTGCTGTTTGCGTTACACCCAGCTTTGATTTTTTCGTCCTTCTTCTTTTCAAGCGGGAGGTAGGTGAAATCCTCGGTGCCTTCGTCATGTTCTGTGTCAAAGAGGTTTTCGACATTAAATGCCATGACCGAAACTCGGGGGCCTTCGATCTTGGGCGGCGCTTTTTGAAGGACCGTGCAGCCGGTCATTCCCAAGCCAGAGATCAGCCCAATAACGATGGCAAGGGTCGCAAAGGAGGCCGCAATTCCCAGCTTTAAGGGTCGCGCGAGCGTTTCATTGGCTGGCGTTTCAGTGTCGTTAATGTTCATTGGCATCCTCCGGTTAAATCGCTTTTGGGCAAGCTTTGACGAGTTCTCCCTGCTTTCAATAAAAGAATCAATTACGTGGGGCAATGTTCCGAGGCGCGTCCTAACAAAGATCCAATCGATAGCTGATACAAAATCGCGATTTTGACTTGTAATGACATGGCCCTTCGGGTGAAAACTCCGGCCTGTTTCCGAAGGGGGAAATATGAACGTTAGCCGCTTGGTTCTTTCCGGTCTTCTGGTCGTTGCCAGTTGCCTTATGGTTGGTCGAAATGCTGCAAAAGCGCAAAGCGAGGCGACGTTAGAAGCACAAGAGATGCGCGATCAGACAGCGTCAGCGTCAGCCGGCACAGTGACCTCGGCGGGAGCGGAATCGCGTGCCTCCCTTCCGGGATCGACTTGGAGTGAGATCAAGCGAAACTTGGGTGTGCGCTTTTTCAACTTCTCGAGCGTCAACATGGCCCAAGCAAACAAAGATGGTGGAAGGCTTGAGAGCTACAATTATTTCTCTCTGGAATACCGACTATCTAGAAACGAAAAAATCGCTATTCGCCCAGCCTTTTTCCTGAATAGCGGCGGAAGCAACTTCCGCGGCCAATTTGAGGAATCGGACTTTGAATGGTCCGACACTTACATCAACTATGCGAATTACTCTTGGCGACTACTGCCATTTGATATGGATTACGTCTCCAACATTCGTGTTTACTTGCCCACCAGCGAAGACAGCCAAACGCGTGGCATGATCATGCGCATTCGCCCTTATTTCATTGCAGGTGCGCCACTGACTTCGCGAATGACCTATGCCATTCACTTCCAGCCAGATTTCTACATCCAGTCTCGAACTGGCTATGCGAATGACCGGGGCTATGCGAACGGCAATCGCAATTACGGTTACAAAATGTTCGGGGAGCTTGCGTATCGTTTGAATAGAACGTTCTCGATCTTTGGGAACCTCGGGCATGACCAGATGTGGAGCCATTCGGTTCCGGTAGAGCGAGTCGATGTCTATCGAACTGAAGAAGTTGAAATAGGCGCGTCGCTAGGAGTGAACTGGGGTAAACTGGCCTCGGCGATCGGAATCTCTCAATCGAGAAATGTCGCGCGACCGCGAAATGATTTTTCGTTGTTCCGTGACGACGAAACTCAGTATTTCGCGCGGTCGTACTATCGCTTTTAAAGAGGTCGGCAATCGTTGGGATGACTCTCGACTAGACTGATCGCTGGGCTTGGCGTTTTTCTTTCCATTTTAGGAAGAGGAAAACAACGAGCCCGATCGCAAGGGCCGAGACCAAGTAGATCTTTGCCGTCTTGAAGTAGTGAAGAATCTCTTTTCCGTAGAAGCTGACGAAGTAGATTTGGGTTGGGACTGAAATACCCGCGGCTAATGCGTCGACAGCTAAGAACTTCCAGGGCGAAAGCCCCATTGCGCCACACATCAAGTGCCCAGGGAACCGGACTCCTGGCGTGAAGCGAAATACAATAACTGGCCAATAGCCGTACTTCTGCATCCATCCTCGGACCTTCGTCAGACGATCAACGCTCACCATTCGGCCAAACCATTTCGACTCGAAGAGCTTCGGTCCAAACCGGTGGCCTAGAAAATAGATCAGGTAGTCTGAACCCATGACAGAGCAAAACGCGACGGCCGCAAGGATGTGAACGTTAACAACGTGCACGCCTTCCGGGTGAGGTGTCGCTGGAAAAAGCGCCATGTGTCCAACAAACCCCGCACTGACGAGGATGACCTCTTCAGGCAGGGGTAGACCAAAGGCTGAAAGGATCATAAATCCGCAAATGGCGCCGTAAACGGCCCACGGCATATAGGCAAGATTGCCAAACGTCTGCTGAATGAACTCTTCCACGTGACGGCCCGAGCTTTCGATCTACATTATTTACGGCGAACAGATTTCATGACGACAGGAGTTTTTGGTACGTCCTGCATGCCGCCAGTCATTCCTGTTGGGACAGCTTTGATTTTATCAACCACGTCCATCCCGGCAGTCACTTTTCCGAAAACCGCATAGCCGAAATCGCGTGGATTTGGCGCTTTGTGGTTGAGGAAATCATTGTCCTGCACGTTGATGAAAAATTGCGCGGTTGCCGAATCAACGACGCTTGTTCGCGCCATTGCAATAGTGCCTCGGTCGTTCTTTAAGCCATTGGCTGCTTCATTTTTAATTGGGGCGTCGGACTTTTTTTCGTCCATTTTTTCTGTCATGCCGCCACCTTGAATCATAAAGTTACTAATGACTCGATGAAAAATCGTTCCGTCGTAATGTTTCTTGTCGACATACTTGAGGAAGTTTTCTGTCGAGATCGGGGCTTTTTCAGCATTCAGTTCAACTTCGATATTTCCTAGAGACGTTTCGATCACAACGGTGGTCATTTTCTTTGCTCCTACTTTAGCAATGGCTTTAGCGGCGTTGTCTTTTTTCTCAGTTTTCATTTCAGCTTTAGGTTCCGACTTTGATGTGCCGGCATCTGTGTTTGCTCGCGCGGTAGAAACAGTAAGCGCGCTGGTCATGATCGTGATTGGCAAAACGAGAGACATGAATGCTGCTGTGAACAGCGGGCATTTATCGGAAGGCAGAACAGTCGCAAGAGTCGTCTTTAAAGTCGTGGACATTTGAATTGCTCCTATCGCGTAGATTGCGAGAGCGCTCATTCGTAACGCAACGCAGGATCGAACGCGGCAAAAATAGACTTCGAGAGTCAACCACGGGGTTCCAAAAGGCAAGGTTGGGAGTAGGATACTGATCTGAGTCAGAAGAAAGTGGAATGCTGTTTAGTGAGGTTCGTTGATGAGCTTTTACCAATCGCCGCCTGAATTGCCAAATCCCTGGGCACCCGAGAGTTCGCTTGCACGAGCACTGAAAGCGAGAGTGTCCGAAGAGCAGTGGACCGAGTTTTCTTCAGAGCTTCACGCTTTTGGAATGCGTGTGCCGAAAGAGATCGAGGCGCTCGGCCTCGAGGCGGAACGCGATCTGCCGGAACTCATCCAGTTCGATGCTTGGGGGAATCGCATTGATGAAATTCGAACGAGTCGGGCTTGGCAAGAGCTTGATTCTATTGCGGCTCGCGAAGGCATGGTCGCCATTGGCTACGAACGTAAATTTGGTCCGGCTTCTAGGCTGCTGCAGTTTGCAAAGCTAGCGCTCTTTCATCCGGCTTCGGCTTTCTACACCTGTCCGCTTGCAATGACCGATGGCGCCGCGCGAGTGATTGAACTGAGTGATTTGCCGCAGTTGAAAGAGCGAGCATTTCGGTTTTTGACATCGCGCACACCTGGCGAGTTTTGGACCTCTGGTCAATGGATGACGGAACGTTCAGGTGGTTCAGATGTTTCGCGGACGGAAGTCACGGCGAAACTTGAAAACGGAACATGGCGCCTCTACGGCGATAAATGGTTTACCTCTGCGACGACGTCGCAAATGGCAATGGTTCTAGCGAAAACTGAGGAAGGGTTGACGCTCTTTTATGTCGAGCTTCGCGATTCGCGCGGTCGCCTGAATGGAATTCGCGTCAATCGATTGAAAGACAAACTTGGAACCAAGGCGCTTCCAACTGCAGAGTTGACGCTGGAAGGTGTCCCCGCCGTTATGGTCGGGAAGCCTGGCGAAGGAGTAAAAAAGGTTGCTGGCCTTCTGAACGTCACTCGGCTTTACAATTCAATTTGCTGTGTGGGCTCGATGTCACGTGGACTTCAATTGATGACAGCCTATGCGGTCGAGCGGCGTTCGTTTGGCCGCCTCATTGCGGATCATCCGCTGCATGTTGAAACCCTCGCAACGATGCGTGCGAGGTCGGCCGCCTGCACAGAACTTGTTTTCCACGCAGTTGAGCTGATGGGCAAAGAAGAATGTGGAGTCGCGACAAAAGAAGAATCTCAACAGCTTCGAATTCTGACTCCGCTTGCAAAGCTCTATACCGCACGCGAAGCCATTGCGAATGCTAGCGAGACGATCGAAGCCTTTGGCGGTGCCGGCTATGTTGAAAATACGGGCGTACCTCGCTTGCTTCGGGACGCGCAGGTTTTTCCAATCTGGGAAGGGACCACGAATGTTTTGTCGTTAGACACACTTCGCGCGATCGCAAAAGACGGTGCACTTCAGCCATTGATTCTGGATCTTTCTGGGCGCTTGAAAGGTATTCCGACCTCTCTACCG
>JAXMMN010000182.1:0-1514 GCA_034366485.1 Bdellovibrionales bacterium | reverse complement strand
CCAGCGACTTAGTAACTTCGATCTAGAAAATTCGAACTTTAGTAGGGTATCGATTGAAAGGGGCTCCGAAAAAGAATCGCGGCCTTTAAATGAGTGCTGAAGCATTTCATCGATTTCAATTTTCACTTCTTTTGGTAGCCGCGTTTCTCCTTCTTCCAAAACAAGGCTTTCAATGAATGTGCTCATGATTGAGCGTACTGATTCAGTGACTTCGGCGCCGCCATAAGTGCTTTGGCCATTAACGTCTTTGCCTTGTATAAGTGCAAACGGGTTTAACCCGTGAGACGTCTCAAGGTTTAATCGGTACTCTTGTCCGCCCAGGAGTTCACATTCTTTAGAGTGCGATCCACCAACATCTACTTTAATCACTCGCACCCGCGAGTCGTTTAACAGCGCCTGAGTCAAACACCCTAAAAGCGCACTTTTCCCTCGACCTGAATTTCCAATGATCACGGCGTTTGCGTTCTGATTGTCTTTTGAAAGCAGATCTATTTGATCAAGGCTCAGGTCTCTCCGGTGAATCGCGAGCGCGCTAGGTTGGGCGTAGAGAAATACGGCGCCTTGTCTCCATACTGGTATGAATAACGGTAACGTTGAATCGACTTCTAAGAGTGGTACGTGGAGACCAACTCCTGGAAGTGTGGCGAGAAATGATGGGCCAACACCTACTGTTTCTATAAGAACGTCACCAAAAGCTCGTAAGACGCCTGCTGCTTCGATTAATGCCGCGCTTAACTCGGCTTCTGAGCTTCGCTCTAATGTAATTAGGACTTCGTATTCGAAGACTTCTGATCCGGAAAGAGATGTGTCTGAAAGTGTGTTTTCAATTGCATCACGCTTTAGCCCCAATACTTTTCCATTACCGGTGGCTTGGCGAAGCTTTTTTTGAAGACTCATTTCAGCGACTTCACGTGCGCACTTTTGAAAAGAGGTCGTCCATTTAAATGGGGCGGGAAGCTTTGTTAACGCGTGAGCCACTTGATTTGTCGTAAGCTCCTGCACTGTGGGTTTAAAGAGCCTCACAATTCCTGTGTAGCCTTCGCCTTTGGCTAAATATCTTTGGCTTAAAACCCAAGTGGATTGCGACCTCTCGAATATTCCCGACGTCTCTATGGCGCTTAACGGGCTAAAAGTGAGGCCTGATTCCTTTAGCTCTTTATAGCCTTGTTCAATACGAAGAGGTGCTCCGTTCGCTCCATGGCGACTGCGATAGATCAATTCTAAGAATGGATTTCTTTTGGTCTCAATATGTAAGCGTGTCTTGTATTCACGAAAGCCTATTGAGTTTATGGCGTGAGCTCGCGAAGCTATCGATTCGTGAAGCTTACCAATCTCGCAGGTGGTCTCAATCTTAGCAATGATACCTGTCGGTAGTGAACTAAGCGCGCGCGACCACTTCGCGAGCTCTGTATATTCATCGCAAGCTTCGATATCGACCGTGGAAAGATCGAACGACGCACCGACGACGCCGTCGGTTGTTTGCCAAAGACATAGGTTTCCGCGAGGTGTGATCG
>JAXMMN010000181.1:0-4551 GCA_034366485.1 Bdellovibrionales bacterium | reverse complement strand
GAATTCAAGAACGCCGGCTTTGTGTTTCTGCTCTAACAAACGTGGATTTTCGCCGTCGCACATTTCCATTGAAAAGAAGCCACCGCTTTTTCCAAGATCAAATACTTGCTGCGGCTGGCAGTACTTTGCCATGCCTTGCTTAAAACCGCGATCCAAGTCGGCCTCTCGAATTTCTGCTTCTACTTTGCGGCATTCCGCAACGAACTGGTCACCTGACAAGCGCTTGCCTGACATCGCCACGTTTTGGCCGTACTCAAACCAGTTTGTGGCTTCACAGTTTTTTCGAGTGAAGTACGATGCACATCCGGTTTGCGACAAAACCAGGAGGAGGCTTAAGAAAAATGAGCAGGAAACTAAACTGTCGGATTTTCTCATCTAAAACTTCCTTTACTTTTCCATTCGAATACGAGGATCTGCAACTGAGTACAAAATATCCACGATTAGATTTGAAGTCACTAAAAGCGCTGAATACAAAAGCGTTAAGCCCATGACCAACGGATAGTCTCGATTACTTACAGACGATACCAAGTGTTTTCCGATTCCGGGTATCGCAAAAATCACTTCGATAATAAAGGACCCAGACAAGAGACCTGCGAAAAGGGGCCCTGTGATTGTCAAAACCGGTATCAATGAATTTCTTAAAACATGTCGAAACAAGACGGTCGACTCTGGAAGGCCTTTGGCCCGCGCTGTCCGAACATAGTCTTGCTTAATGGCTTCCAAAACCGTTCCGCGAGTCATGCGCGCGTAAATGGCAGCAGGGCGAATGCCTAAAGTCACGATGGGTAAGATCATGTACTCCCAACCGTCCCAAAGCGCAGGCGGCAATGATCCATGCAAAAACGCGAAGGGAATTCCAAAACTAAAAATCATCACCAAAATGGGGCCAACGACAAAACTTGGAAGAGCCACACCAGAAATCGCAACCAACATTGCAAGCGTATCAAAGGGCGAATTGTGTTTCGCGGCAGCAATCACGCCAAGCGGAATTCCAATCAGCAGGGCCAGCAATAGCGAATAAAGACCAAGCTCCGCAGACACGGGAAGAGTTTCAAGAATGATGTCCGTCACCGATCGTCCGAGGTACTTGTAGGATTCTCCCCAGTCCCCTTGAACCAGGCCAATGATGTAGCTGGTGTATTGTTCAACAAGGGGCTTATCAAGCCCGTAGCGCGCTTCGATACTTGCTTTGATTTCCTCCGGAAGCGCTTTTTCGCTATCAAACGGACCACCAGGTAGAACCCGGAGTAAAAGAAACGTCATCGACGCAATCACAAACAACGTCGTCAGCGCCTCTAATAAACGTTTCGCGAAAAAGATGGTCCAGCCAGAACGCACGCCTAGTTTTTCCCACCCGAATTGATTTTGACTGCTTTGTATTCAAACCGGCGCATGGCATTGACCGGAAAGTTTTCGATTCGGTCTGAAACGAGGATGTGAGCAACGCTTGTTAGAACTGGAATAACAGGGACTCCTTCTTCCAACAAAATCTGGTTCGCCTTGCGGTACAAATCGCGGCGCTTTTCAGGATCTGTTTCACCAGCCGCTTGTTCAATCAACTTGTCATAGCGTGGATCCGACCAACGAGTGCGGTTGTTGTCACTATAGGAAGTCATCAGGTTCATAAAATTGTCTGGATCTGGATAATCTGCCAGCCAACCGAAACGAAACATGGGTGGAGGATTGGTTTTCATTTTAGCCAGATATGTTTTCCACTCTTCATTCTTTAACTCGATTTCAATTCCTAGATTTGACTTCAACTGCGCTTGTACAGCTTCGGCAATGCGCTGATGATTTTCATTGGTGTTGAAATGAATTTCAATCTTTGGAAGTTTCTTTCCGCCTTCTCCGTAGCCCGCCTTAGCAAGTTCCGCTTTTGCTTTTTCCAAATTAAACTCAAGTCCAACGTCTGCGAAGTAGCCGAACATTCCAGACGGCACCCAACCCGTCATTGGAATTTCTCCGCCATCAAGTAGCTTCACAAGACTTTGACGGTCGATCGCATGCGCCAAAGCACGGCGCACATGAACGTTGTCCATAGGTGGTCGCTTGACGTTTAAGCCGTAATAGTAAAGTTGAAGCACTCCGATTGAACGGTATTCTTTTCTCTTTCGTTGGGTCTTAAGTTCCGTCGATGGCAGCCCATCGACCGCATCTAGTTTGCCGGAATCGAAGAGATTAATGGCGGTGGCCTGTTCGATAATCATTTGCGCGTGCACGTATTTGGTGGGTGGCGCTCCCGCATAGTATCCATCGTTTGCCTCAAGTAAAATCTGCTTGTCGTGCTGCCACAGCGCAAGCTTGTACGCGCCAAGCGTTACTAGCTTTCCCGCATCCGTCCACTTGTCGCCATGCTTTGCGATCAAATCGGTGCGAATGGGATAAGTCGATGCATGAGTCAGCAAGTGAGGAAAGTATCCCATCGACTTTTCAAGTTCGACTTTTAGACCATCGGTGCCCATGACTGATACACCGACAGATTCCCAGGGAACTTTTCCTTCGTTGTAGGCCTTTGCGTTTTTTATCGCGAACAAGAAGTAAGCGTATTCACTTGCGGTCTCTTTGCTCAAGAGACGCTTCCAACCATCGACAACTTGTTCGGCTTTGAAGTCTGCTCCGTCGGTCCACTTGACGCCTTGTCGCAATTTGAACGTCCAAACGCGTGCCTTCTCTAAAGACTTCCATTCCAACGCGAGCCCCGGAATCAGGGCGAGCTCCTTGTCGGCCAAATTGTACTGAACCAAACCTTCCATCACGTTTCCAATGATGTGCGACGAGGTCGTATCTGTCGCTTTGTTCCAGTCAAGCGTAGGAGGTTCTGATCCAATATTGATACGGAGAGTTTCTTCGCTCTTTAACTCGATATCTCTCCGGTCCGCTGTTTGCACTTTCATGGAGTTCGACTTTGGTGTGCACGCGGGAGCAACGCTGAGAATTACCGCACCGAGCAGGACCAACTTGAGTACTGTAAAATAAAATTTTGAAAATCCCTTCACGTACCAGCCTCCGAACAGTTTTTTAGAGCCAATTGTCTAATGCATAAGCAAACGATAACAAAAGCGAATTGCAAAACCACAGCGCTACCAAACCTCTAGCGCGTTTGGTCCCGAGTCTGGCGTCACGCCGACTGGCTTTACAAGCCAACCGAGGCTCCCGCGGTCATCGCGATAAAGCAGCCGATAGATTTGATAGTTCCGCGAGACCTTTTTGACATAATTGCGGGTTTCAACAAAGGGAATATGTTCGATGAACTCATCCATGCGCAGGGCGCCAAATCCCCGCAGCCAGTTCTGCACGCGGTGTGGCCCCGCATTGTACCCAGCCGCTACCAACGGAAGGCTGCCGCTAAACTTTTCGACGAGTCGCTGCAGGTACCTCGCACCAAAGCGAACATTGGTCTCGGGATCTTGAAGATCGGCCGCCTGGAATCGGTCTTTACCTAGAAGCTGTGATGATACTTTTTCGCCGGTGAATGGCATGATTTGCATCAGGCCCGTGGCACCAACCGGGCTTCTGGCTTCTGCACGATACTGACTTTCTGCCCGCATGATGCTCCAAACCAATTCTTCTTCGACCCCCGATGATTTTGCAGATGGAACGACATAGTCGACCCACGCTTTGGGATACGCGAACTCCCAAAGGTCCCGCGCACCATCAATTCCGCCGCGGAGTCTCGGTCCGCTAAACGCCAATTCCCCTAGGGTGCTAGAGCGATCCCAGCGCCCCATACGATGAAGCTCCGTCATCATCACTCGACGATCCTGTGGATGTCGAACCTGTGAATCTAAATTCTGCAGCTCCCAGCGAGTTTCCTCATTCATACCGATCGCATATAAAAGTCGAACGCGATCAAGTCGACGTTGAAGTGCAGGGTCGCGAACGGCGCCAAGTTCAACCACTGGCTCGACGAGAACCGCCTCCGGTACTGCGTCCGCAGCTCCGGCTGCTACATCTTCCGATGCTTCCTCGCCGTCGGCGTCATCAACTGCTTCGGCACTGGCTTCACTGCTTGCCTCGTCGGCCGCTTCAGCACCTTCGGCCTCGGCCACCTTTGTTGCCTGATCAGTTGAGGCCAGCGTTTCTGCAACGATTGTCTCTTTTAAAATCTGTTCAGAGACATTTTGTCGAAACCCGATGCGCGTCTCCGCATCTGTCAATTTCACCGATGGAATCGACTTGAGCCGATACCAAGCGAGCACGGCATAATAATCAATCGAGGGATCCTTCAGTAAGCCTCTCAGCACTGTGACTGCTTCTGATTCTTTTCCCAAGCGAAGCATCGCCATCGCACTCCAGTATTGAATTCGATCTGGTGAGGTCGAATCTCCACGCGTTGCCCGACGACGCGTTCGTTCTTTCAACAGGGACTGCCAGCGCCCAAGTGCAGTTTCATAATCACCGCGCAAGTAGCTCATCCAGGCCAAATGCCAACGCGCATCTCTCGCAATCTTTGCCGAGCCATACTTGGTCGACAGCATTGAAAATGTTTTTTCAGCGCCGTCGTAGTCTTGCATCTGGTAGCTCGCAAAAGCGGAATTGAAAAGTGCATCG
>JAXMMN010000180.1:0-1753 GCA_034366485.1 Bdellovibrionales bacterium | reverse complement strand
TCGCTCGGTCATGCATCGAGTAAAAAATCAGGCAAAATCGAGCGGCAAGCAGCTTCCAATTATCGTGTTTCCAGAGGGCGGATCGACAAAAATCCTTAAGGCGCTACAAACCGTCGCTCACGAAGAATTGATCCAGCCGATTTTACTCGGCGACAAAGAGCAAATCCTAGAACGCATGGACATGCTTGGCTTTGACGATCTCAAATCGCTGCCGATCGTTCACCCCACTCAACACCCGAAGTACCGTGAGTACGTCGACAAACTTTTCGAAATGAGAAACAGAAAAGGCGTCATGGGTCGTGAGGCCGAGCGTCTGATGTCGGATACGGACTATTTTGCATCGATGATGGTTCACATGGGCGATGCCAATGCGATGATCACCGGGGCGACACAGAACTATTCGGACTGCGTAAAACCGATCTTTGAAATCATCGGCGCAGGGGCACGAAAAACAGCCAGCGGCTTGAACCTGGTTATCTTCAAAAACAAAATGCTATTCTTCGCCGATACCGCGGTGAACATAAACCCAACGGCCGAGCAAGTAGCGACGATTGCAATTCATGCAGCACGAGTCGCGGAGTATTTCCGTATTCAACCTCGAATTGCGATGCTCTCTTACACGAACTTTAAATCTCGTGGCGATAGCCCATCGAAAATGCGTCAAGCGGCTGAGATCGTCAAAAAACGTTATCCGCATTTGATCGTCGACGGTGAAATGCAGGCCGACACTGCTGTGAATCCTGATATTGTGGAACGTATTTTCCCATTCTGCGAAGTCAAGAATGGCGCTAATATTTTGGTGTTCCCAAATCTCGATGCCGGCAACATAAGCTACAAGCTGGTTCAACAGCTTGGCGGCGGCGAAGTGATTGGACCTTTTTTGATGGGAATCAGAAAACCTGCAAACGTGCTTCAACGCACATGCACGGTCGATGATATCGTAAACACCGTAGCCCTTACTGCGCTTGAAGCTCAGGCCTTTATGGAAAACAGCTCCACATATCCAGGCCCAGGCGAAAAGCATCTGTGAGGACGCTTCGTGTTTTGCCGGTCGGTCTTTTGGTTGGTGTTTTGGGCTTAGCTTTGGCCGGTTTTTCCGTCAATGCATCCGCAAAGACCGAGACCACTCGGCTGAAGAAGTCGGCGAAAGCACCTTCAGCAACTGGTCACATGATTGTCCTAAATGGCGCTACCTACTTCCGTGTTCCGGTAGCGCAATTCCCTAACCTCTCGAGCGATTTTAAAAAGAGATCAAACTTAAAAATCTGGATGATCAGAAAAGAAACGATCGAAACTGCCGGCCAGTTTAAAGAAGGCGGAAATGTCGCCGAAATCAGATCCATCTCCCCGGCGAAACTCAAGGCGCCAAGCCAAGCAGGCATGGATGATTGCGGCATCACTGAAACGTGGCTCGCCGCCTCTTCGCGAGAAGCGCAGGATGATTCGTTGAACGCGAAAGTTAAAAATGCCAAATCGACATCGTATTGGAATACAAAAGGCTTTGAAATTCCCGAGGGTTTTGAGCTCGTCGACACGAAAACAGAATCTAAATTGACGGACTCAATGCTTCTTGAACTGGTTAACAAATCCAATGGCGAAATGTGGATGGCTGCCGAGTTCAAAAAAGGTGACGCACGGTACTTCGTCGTACCGGAATCAACCGACGACGAGTTTCGTTCGTTTTTCAGCGTTTACTTAAAGCCGTCCCCCAAATCGGGCTTAGCGCTTTTAAAACGCTTTGATTTTGTCGAAA
>JAXMMN010000179.1:0-8004 GCA_034366485.1 Bdellovibrionales bacterium | reverse complement strand
CGAGTTCAATTGTCCGTGGTGACGCCCACAAAACGATAGTCATGCCATTCGCGTGATCTCTATTGTCGAAATGGCAAGCCAGCTTGCGCCACTTGGCCTCGGCAAACTTAAGGCTTTTGGTTTAGATGGCGTTCTTAAACGTGATCTTGATTACATCTCTGAAAACTGGCGCAAACCAAGCTGGGATCTTTGGGAAGAAGTGCTCGGAGATCATTTTTATACACGCATGGTTCAGCGTCGAGCGCTGCTCGAAGGCGCAGAATGGGTCGGCCACTTTGGCGATCGCAACAGACGAGAACAGTACATCAGTGCTGCGCGCGAAATTGAAACTACGATTGGACGCTTTTGGAACGAAGACAAAGCGACTTTCATAGCTACCTTACCAAGAGAACTATCCTCGGATCGATCAGGAGATCACGCTGTTCGCTACTGGGGACTCGACAACAAACACTCGAACATCGACATTGCTGTCGTCCTTGGTCTGCTTCACGGGAGAACAAAGGACAGGTACCTCCAGTTCTCGGATCGAAACGTGATGCTGACACTTGAAACGATCGAAGCGACATTTCGCGATCTCTATTCCATCAACAAACGAGCTGATCTTCCGGGCGTTGCCATTGGACGCTATCCAGAAGACATGTTTGGTGGGGCAGATCGAAGCGGTGGAAACCCATGGGTACTTGCGACGCTCGCGATGGCAGAAGCTTCTTATCGCACGGCTGCCCTGCAGCCGGCCCCAGAACTTAAAAGCCAATGGATGATTCGAGGAGATTCTTACATCGCCCGAGTCAAACGCCATGCACATGAAAATGGTTCCTTGAACGAGCAATTTCATCGAGACAATGGCTATATGCATTCTGTCGAAGATCTAACCTGGAGTTACGCCGCACTGCTGACAGCCGCTCGTGCTCGCAAAGAAGCAATCCAGTAAAGTCACTCCTCACTGATTGCAGTGGCGCTCAAGGAAGTCGCCGGCAGTGAATGCACTTTTCATAAGGCGAGCTTCCGCTTTCAGAGCGCCGCACCCCGCTTCATTATTTCCTTTTGCAAAGTGAAATCGACTGAGATGTCGAAGTGCCAAAAAGTTGTTTGGGTAATGCTTCAGCTGCCCATCGATAAGATCTTTGGCTTCAAGAAACCTGTTCTCCGCTTCTAGCCTCGAAATCGCAATCTCACAGATCTGCCATTGCCGGAAATTGAGATGACAAGCTTGGACCGCCTGATCCGCCGACTTCGCATGCCGTGCCAGATAGCCAGAGTAAAGCAGCGCGATATTTGCCCCTAAAGAAACTAACACACAAACAAACACGACCGCGACCGATCGCCGGGCCAAAAGCCAGTTCAGCCCATTTCGATCCTCATACGTCACGCTCGCGGCTGCGAAAGAGACAAGAACAAAGGACACTGTCGTTCCAATGTCGAAGGGAAACTGAAATAGCAGTTCAGGCAGGAACGCGATAAAGAGAAGCGTCGGAATCTTCTTTTGGGCGCTCGGCATTTTTCGAAGGCGCCGAACGAACTCTACCAATAGCGCCAATCCGGCGATCAACAAAAGCCAACCACCCGAAGTAGCGAGTCGTAGAATCTCGCTATGGGGATTCGTGTACAGATCGCGCTCGGACTGCCGATGTTCGCCTTCCTGAAAATGAGAAATCGATTCGAATTGAAATTGATCTGGCCCGACACCGAAAGGTGAGCTTTGGATAAGGAACAACGACTCTTTTGCAACTTCAAGCCTCTGTTGCCAGGAGCCAAAATCGCGAACAGGCAAAGTCGTTACGCCCGAAAGTCTCGCCTGCGAAACAAATGTCGTCCCGATCGCCAACACCAGGCTCAAGCCAAAACCAAACAAGTGAGACGACTTGCGATCTAGCCAGAATTGCCAAGCCACAAGAAGAAGTATTGCGAGAATCGCCGATCGAGACTGATTGAAAAGAACGACGCTTACAATCAGAACGCGAACACAAATTGCGGGCTTTCCTGATTTTGTAAGAATTGAAGCGAACGCCAACACAAGGTATTGGCTCATTAAATTATTCTCTCCAAACGTGCTTGCATACTGGCGACGAGAGACAAGTGTTTCATTCCACAAAGTCGAAGCGAGTTGGTAGAAATGAATTGCTAAGACGCCAGTAGAAGACCAGAGAACTGCACTTTGAAACCTCGGCCAAAATCTGTGGTCTGAGATCAACGCGCCAAAATAAAGGAGTCCACCGAAATACCCGACCACTTCTAGCCAAAATGGCCAATGAAAACCGCGATCGAGATTGGCGAGACTGGAGATGACGAGCGCCGAAACAAAAAGTGCCGGTCGATAAACATCGTTGATATGGAAGCGCCCACCTGCAACCAAAAGGAAGCCCAAGAGATACAGGATAGAAAGGACGGTGTTTTTACTTTGTACGTAGGGATCTATAAACAGGGGAACACTCGAAAGCGGGATGACCGCAAATATCAGAAATGCGGGCAGCCATTTCCAATTGCCTGTCATTTGCGTTTTTTAGGACCGCGAACAGGCGAACGTACACTGGCTGCTCTTCGGTCGATTCGACAAAGCTCTTCGAGAGTGAAAACGGTCGGATTTGGTGTATCAAGTCCAGCAGCGAATTCGACCGCTTCTAACATGAGCGCTCGGTCGTTGTTGAGTTCCGTATTCTTGAGAAAGAACATCAACTGCTTCGCCAAGCCGTCGATCCGGCCGGAAGGCTGCTTCGTCAGCTCATAGTAGAGGTAGGAAAAAAGCGCTACCCGATTGGCCGCCTCTAAGTCTTGAACTTTCAATCGACTTACGTTTTGAGAGTATGGCCATCGGTGCGCTTCGCAATTTTGCGATACAGATTGAGCTTCGCTTTGCGAAGTGCCAATCGTGAAAACGAGTGATGCGAGAACAAGGAGTGAGGCACGAATCACTTCATAACGGGCGAACATACACCTACCCCCACTTCAACAGCGTATCGATCGTCTTTTTCAAACTTTCGGTACACAACTCGCTGATCAATTTGCGATAGCTTCTTAGAAAGAAAGTCGGTGGGAACAAAGGCGCGCGAGATACAGCTGTACTCTTGCAAGAGCGCCTCGATCATTTCCGCCGTTCGATTTGGGCAATAGGATCCCCGCGGTTCAAATTCCTCTTCCTTTGGAAGAGGCGTCATCAATGGCGCAGGAGGCGCTGCTCCCTGAAGTTCCTCGAGCACTTCTTGTGGCACCATCACCTGAACACCCATCAGCACTTCCGCCATATGACTTCCGGGATCTTCACCTACGACGGTTTTAACATAGTCCTTGGCAAAGCTTTGGAACTGATGCGCGACAATCTCAGGTGCCTCTGTGCAATCGAGCGGGTTTTTGGATTCAGTGCGTCCGGCTAAGTTGAGTTTCCCGTGGCAATACCTGGCCGCCGCAATCAAAGACGGCTTGTGCTTTTCTATATCTTCCGGTTTCGCCGTCTTGATGGTGCGGAACAATTCCGAATTTGCGACTTGAAAGATCATTCCGTAAGTTCCGCCGCCCATATAGCCAAACCCACCCATGCCCATTCCAGAACCCCATGCGGAACCTCCGCCAGAAACGATCATCGGCATTGAACTTGGAGGCGGCATCGCTTGAGCTGGCGGCATGGCTGGTGCTGCCTTCTTCGCGTCAGCTGCCACTTTTTCTTGAATTGCCGTCAGTCGCGCTTCGCAGTTTATCAAGCTCTCGCGAATAATTTCTGGCGTCGCGGCGGTCGTCAATTCGTCCGAGTGATTGAAATAGTAGCTGACCTGAACATGATCACCTTGATTGGAATAGTAGCTATTTTCGAGGTTGCGAGACACATCCATGACTTCAGCGATTGGCGGATGTTTTTTGTATTTCAGCTCACTGATCGTCTTCTTGACGCCGTCCGCGAGAACTAAGGAGTCTCGACAATAGATGTTCTCGGAGCGTGTTGAATTGTAACACTCACGCACATCTCGCTCGATACCAGAAATGATTTGAAACGCTCGTTGGTAGGGATTCAGAGGTGAATCCAATTCTTCTGGCTCAACTCCGGTCGAAGCCGACATCCGTTTGATTTCGGCTCGAATAAATTCGAGACTCTCTTTTGCTTTTTGGCGAAGTTGATCGAGCGGAAAATTTGAAGCAGTAATGGCCGGGCCGCCGCCCCATAGCCGTGTGTTTCTCCCGCCGCTGTTGAGATTGCGATTGCGACGAGAATTTCGAGAGTCGTCATCGTTAATTTCTGGATTGAATCCACACTGCCGATCCTCGTCAGCAAAACTTGCCAACTTCGAATTCGGCGCAGTCACCGGTTTCAAAAATAGAAGGCCGTTTTCGAGATCCTCATCCAAACCCATATCACCGGCCATCGCGCGAATGCTTTCAATACATTTCGTTTGCGCAGGCGATGGGCGACAATTCATTTTCGGAACTAGCTTCTGGATCGTTGCCTTTTCAAGACGATCCTCTTGAATCCAGCCGGCCATTCCTTTTTCATCTTTTATCAGTTTCCAAACTTTGGATTTACAATCAAGGGCGCGGCTAATCTCTGTGTAGACAGCACCCGCCTCCATCACGCCGATGGGAGCACCATAGCTCGTCGACTTCGCCTCACGCTCAGGTTCTTGCCCATAGTCAGACGAACGGCACTGCATCGGTTGCGAAACCAGGGGGATAGACGCTTTGAGAGCCGCTGCCGTCACTCGCTCTGGCTGTCGTTTCACGACCGCTTTGGCTGGTGTTCGTGCTGGGGCGACACTCGGGGCAGGAGTCGCCGGCACATTTGCCGCGACGATTGGTTTGGGCGTCGCCGTGTTTGCGACGGGCTTCGCAGGTACAGGTAAAGGAGTGACTTTGGCCGCACCGACAACCTTTTGAATATCTCCGGAGTATCTAGCGACGAAGAGACCAAAATAGTTTTGTCTCGGCGGTAGTCCGGAAGACTTGGCCTGCTTCGCACGCTCTTCTGATCTTCCAAGATTGTAGAGTGTTGCCAGCAGTGCCGGGTCTTTTGAAATATCAAAACCCTCCGCCTTGTAATCATCTTGAACCTTTCGAAGAATCGCAGCAGCAATGCGGATTGAACCGGTCGGATTTGTAATTTCCGTAACAAGCTCGTCGCGACTTTTGGGACTCCGGCCCTCAACTTTGGCAACATGAGCTTCCGCCTCCATGGCCGCTGTCATACCAATTTGTCCAAACCCAAACGTAAAATCTTTAGAACCTAAACTGGTGATGCCAGCTCTCTTTGCAAGAAACGTTTGAACGGAGTCCTTGAGGCCGACATTCAAAGAGTTTTCCGCCAAGATTGCGCCAGCCAGCGCGACTGAATCGACGCCATACAGTGCGGCCGAACTCTTGATCTGATCTTGAATGTCTTTGTCTTGCAAAATAGCGATGATTTCCGGTTTCGGACGAAGCCAGGCGCCATCCGAAGTTTTCAGACGTAGACACCACTTGTCGTATTTGCAGACATCCGCAAATTTCAGGTCCCAATCCGAGGCAAGAGCCACAGAAAGTAAACCGAACAGAATCAGGGGGATAACGTAGCGACTTTTCACATCTCTTGATCGGTTTATATCGCCGTTTTGTTTAAACTGAAATCAGTGCGTAATGACCAACGTCGAGCTTGGCTAATCGCAGGCTTACGTCGTTAAATGGCGCTATGAAAACACGCTCGTATTTTTTGATTCTGACGGTTTTTTTGGGGCTAGTGCCCTCTGCCTTTGGGCAAAGTTACGTTCAAATCGAGGGCGCGGCCGTGTGGCAGTCCTTGAACAAGGCAGGAATTCCTGGCGACACTGGAACGCGGTTCGACCTCGTCGACTTTGGTCGAGGTCCGCTTCCAAGCTTTCGAGTTTACGCTGGCCACAAATGGAATGATCGGCATGAGCTTCGCGCACTTTTTGCGCCACTGGCGGTTGAGTTTGACGGAAGTTTCAGCGAGGTCGTCAACTTTCAAGGAACATCGTTTGCGGCAAACACCGCGACCAAGGCTGGCTATAAATTCAATTCGTATCGACTGACATACGCCTATCACTTGGATCCGGTCGGTGATTTCAGTTGGGCCATCGGCTTCACCGCAAAAATTCGGGATGCAGAAGTTCGCCTCACCCAAGGAGCAATCACGTCAGCCAAAGAAAACGTCGGCTTCGTTCCCCTTCTTCATGCTCAAGGTAAATACGCGATCTCGGACGCCTTTAGCTTTCGAATTGATTTCGATGGGCTCGCTGCACCACAGGGGCGAGCCTTTGATGTTTTACTTGCCGCTGAATACGCTGCAAACGAGTCCTTTTCGGGCTACGCCGGCTACCGCACCGTCGAGGGCGGTGCGGATAACAAAACAGTCTACAACTTTGCCTGGCTTCACTACTTAACAGCAGGCTTCAAGTCGTCGTTTTGATACTTAGTTGGCCGAAAAGTCGACCGTCAAAATCTGTTTTGAATCGAAGGTGTGGCCAAGATACCTGATCGTCACACCCTGAAAATCGGTTTCCTCTTGGGATACTGTGCCCGGGCTGTCCGGAACAAAGTAGAGTTTTTCGGTAACACCTTTGAAGCTCGCCTCCACGATCACGGTGAATCTTGACGTGGCCGGCGCAGAAATTCCGGGGTTTGTGATTTGAGCAGATTCAAATTCCGTTTCTTTGAGCTTCAGCTGAATGCCGTTTTTCAAACTCTTCGTTTCACCGACTTTAAGTTTAAAGCTTTCTGTGACCGACACTTTTGTCTCCGATTTCTTTGAATAAGTCTTTCCCGCACAAGCGGAACGAGACACCACGCATGTCCCGAGAAAAAAAACGAGGCTCAAGAGTCCGGTGCGCAATGGCATATGATAGTCCCCTCAAAAGGCGATATAGATGGCGGGCAGCAGGGCTCCTGCTCCAGTCAAAAACAAAATGAGAGCGAGTGCCACGAGAAAAATCCAAAGCGGCAGAAGCCACCACTTCCGACTGGCAATAATTCTCTTAAAGAGAAACACAAGAAACGCCTTCAATGTTCTTGGTGGCGATTTATCGATCGAGTTCACGCAAGACTCCTTCGCCAATCAGTTTATTCCCCTTCACCGAAAAGTGAATTGGGTCGACAAAATCGTCAGCAGCACTGACCATTTTACTAGCTTCGATAAGTTTAAATCCCTTTTCCGTCGCCATTTCTTTGAGTCGTCCATTGACGTCCGCGATTGCAAGCGCCACCCGATGGGGCTCGTTGGATCTTGCAAGTGCGAACTGCCGCTTCGCCTCGTCACAATTTCCTGCGTTGGCGGCTTCGTGGGCTGCGGCAAACTGTTTAGTCGCAAGCTCGGCCAAGTTTGCGTCCGTTTTAAACGGGTATCGAAACGGCGAATCAACAACCACTGGTAAATGACCGTCAGCTTTCACTTGCTCGATTAACAACGAAAGTGACGACAAAAATCCGTCTTCGGTTTCGCGAATTTCAAATTTACTTTTTCCCGGACAGCCAAGACGGACTGCACCTTCTTGCATTGCACGCATCAGTAAACCAGAAAAAGCAAAATGATAGATCCACTTTTCTAAACGCAACTGATCGACGGTCTCTGCTCGCGCGAAGGCGTCGCGGTCACTGATACCGATGGGCCCAAAAAATCTAAATCGATCGACATCATTAACTCCGTAGGCAATGAAAACCGTCTTTGGGCTTTCTTTCCAACGCTCTCGATGATCTTCATAAAGTCTCAAACCTTGGCTGATACCGTAACCAACTTGTGATGCGTTCAGAAGACCTTTTCCTTTTGCCCTTGCGGCAACGGACGAATAGGTCTCTTCGTATTCGACGCCCCAGCCGAAGGCTGACGAAGGGCCAAGAATCAACCATTCTACGATCTGGGGCGCTTCTGACTTTTCAGCGCCGCGTTCGTCGTCCGTGCGAAAACCATTGCGATCGGTCACTAACTTTGCATTTTCAAACTTGCCTGAAAACTCTGGACGCATGCGCCAGAGGTAACGTTCGTTCGGTTCCATGACCAGCCGTGCACGGTCAAGCGGATCGCCAAAGCCACGAATC
>JAXMMN010000178.1:0-3141 GCA_034366485.1 Bdellovibrionales bacterium | reverse complement strand
GGCAATGACAGCTGGGATGGCGACGATCAGTCCGACGGCCGTGGCAACAAGTGCTTCGGCAATTCCCGTCATGACGGCTTCGTTGCCCGCTGAAGCATTGGCAGCGAGATCTCGAAACGCTTTCATGATCCCGAGTACGGTGCCCAAAAGACCGACGAAGGGTGCGTTCGAGCCGACGGTTGCGAGAAAGTTCAAAGAACGTTCTAGTTGAGGACGTTCAAGAAGTGCAAACGAGTGGAAGATTTCGCCGAGTCCTTCGGTGCCATTTTCTTTCACATGACGAAGACCGTAAGAAAGTGCACGTCCCTCGAGAGACTCGCGATCTTTCGACATGTCTTCAAGGTCGGCGAGGTTGTAGCTTTGCAGGGCCTCGCGCATTCGGAGTCTGTTTTTATCGGTTCGCGCGACGATCGCACGAAGAGCGATCCAACGCTCGAGTATCAGACCAACGCTGATAACACTGACGATTAATAACAGCCAAAGGATTGCTTCGGCCCCACCTTGCGCAACATTGAATAGACGTTCTGTTAGCATTCCTAAATTATTCCTAGGGCACCAGATGTCGGTCAAGGTAACATTGCAACCATGCGGTGGCGCGACTTTCGGTTTTTATTATCAGTGACATTGGCTGTGTTTTCCGGAGCAGCCTTTTTTGCGGCGCTGTCTGGATGCTCGTGGAAGACAGCGCCACCGCAGTCCTATCTCGTGATCGCAGTCGATCGTCTAGGTAATGACTTTAATGGCTGCCGCTCGGAATCAGATGACGCGGCGGGCTCGGGTCTAGCTGAACTCTGTAAAGAAAGTGTCCGCTTTACTCACGCATTCACGACCTCGACTTTGTCGGCGGCTGCGGTCGGCTCTGTACTAACCGGTCAGTATCCATATGGCAGCGGACTTCGTCACAATGGTCGAGGAGAGTTGGGAACTCTATCGGCCTCCGTGGAAACCGTTGCCGAACGCGCATTGGAAAAAGGATTTCGAACACTTTTTGTAGCGGGTGGACCGCCACTGCTTCGCCGCACGGGTTTGCATCAGGGTTTTGAAGTTTTCGACGACTCACTGCAACCGAGTGCTCGGCGAATGCACCGACCGGCACGCGAAGTCGCGGATGTATTTATGAAATGGATCGAAGGTCGTCTTCGAACTGATGACCGATCGCGAAACAGCTTGGTCACAGATCCGTTTTTTGCCGTTTTGCATTTTGCTGATTTACAAATGCCGTGGAGTCCTTCGCCTGACGACTCAGGTCGAGTGCGCGAAAGCACCGTACGTGGACAGCTGCAAGAGATCGACGAAACTCTGATGCGGCTTTGGACCTACCTACGCCGCCAAAAGCTTTGGGACCAAACAACGATCGTCTTGGTTGGTTTGCAGGGCGACAGCGCGGACGTTCGAGCAAGCGAAATTCCGGCGCTCGATCTTCATTCGGATATGACTCATGTAACTTTGATGATCAAAGAGGGAATGCGAACACCCACCGGCGTCAGTGCGCCAGGACAGCCCGATTACAAGTGGTCACCCAAGACTTGGTCGTTTGATGTGAACGTTTCTCTCGCGGATGTTGGCGCGACGTTGATGGCCTGGATCGATTCAGATTTTACAGACTCCCACGAAGGTGAGCACGGTCGATCGCTAGCAGATGCTCTAACTGGGCCCGGTGATTCGGTGGAACAGTGGCGCGGTTTAGACCGCTTGATCGTAAGTGAATCGGCATGGGCGCGTTGGCAGTTAGATCAACAGCTTCCCATTCGCGTTGCGATCCGTCGCGGACCGCACCTTTATATTCATGATCAGACCGGCTCCACTTCGAGTGTCTACCACACGTTGACCGATGCGTTTGAAGTTTCGCCGCTTCCAAAACGTAACAAGCGGACAATTGAACTCGAACAAGAGTTTGGTGAAATCGCAAGTCGGCTTGGATTTCAAAAATTCCCAGGGGTTACAGCGCAGCAAATATTAGAAGAGCGCTGGGCGAGAGCCTTCTTTTCCTCTCGTTTGGGCGCCCTTGCCGGAGAGGGGGCGCCGCATATTAGCGAATCCGATCAGCAGAGAATTGAAGCCTATTCGGAAAATTCTGTAGCGGCAAAATCATGGATCACCTTGCAGCAGTGGGAACAAGGCGTCGCACTGCCGGAACCCACGGTCTGTAGCCAAATGGTTTTTTCAGCGAGTTCTGCGCCAATGTTGAGCTCGATCTTTGATGTTGAACTTTCTCGAGTTTGTCCCTTCCGCGGCGCGAAGGAAGTAGCAAAGTGGGTAAGGCTTCCCGAGGGAATCGAACGCGCTCGAGCATTGGACTCGATCGTAAGAATCGATCAGCAAAGAATTTCAGGAATTCGGATTGCGGAAGCGTCACACGCCTTAGGTCGCATTTGGGAAACTGGAACTGTTCGCCGACGTGAAATTGAGGGAATGGAACAGCTACTCTCTCAGCCGGAGGCCAATCGCCTGCGCCAACAAATTATGCGGCGACTGCGAGGCCAACCTGAGCCTTGATCTTAAGCTTTCTGTCTAGCCAGTGAGATACCCGTAGTACGTCATCTTCGGTAACAAGCACCGTATTCGGATCCGCGCAGGGACTGACTGCTCGGTTCAGATAAACGTTGTTCGGGTTTAACATCGCTACAACTTCAAGCCACTCTTCAAGACGAGCCGGGTTCGTGAGGCCGTCCGCTCCTCCTACGATCGTGGCTTGAATCGAAAGATTGCTAATGCCGCGGGCATTGAGAATTATTTTTTCAAAAGTCGAACGAGCTCGAGGCCGATTGATTGACTTAAATGCCTTCTCCGTTCCGGCATCCAGCTTCAAAATCGTACTATCAAGTTTATTGAGAGAATCGCGAACATCTCGTCGATCAAATTCGTCACCGTTTGTTAAACACAAAATTTTGGATGTTTTCGCGGCCATCAGTTCGTGTCGTTTCGAAACCAACGACAGAACGAAGTCCGCAAATTGCGGATGAATTGTCGGCTCTCCGTTACCAGAAATCAAAATGGTATCGACGATCTCGCCTTTTTGTCCCTTTTCAGAAAGCGCGTGTCCCACTTTTTGAATCAAATCTTCTAAAGCCGGAAACTCGTTGTCTTTTTTGAAGCGACTCATGCGGTTCGTCGACTCGCCAAGATGGCAGTAGCCTCAAT
>JAXMMN010000177.1:0-1228 GCA_034366485.1 Bdellovibrionales bacterium | reverse complement strand
TCCTCTGATGCCAATAGGTCTGTGCCGGCTGACGACATAATGGATGACTTCGCTAGCTATTGCCTTGATAGCGATTATAGCGATCGGGTGGCGTGGCGAAGAGGCAATGGGAATACTCTATGGCTCCAGTTTTCTTGTCTTAAAGACGGTGAATATCCCGCCATTCGCGAACGACTTTTTGTGATGACGGTGTCTCCTGACTTCGCGAAGCCTGTGGACAAAAAACTTAAAACGCAATGGAACTTGATCGATTTGCGCCTGCTTTCTGCCAATGTCGAACCTGGATCAAAACTCGAGCTTAAGCCCACGTCAGGTATGGGAATGAAGTCGCCCATAGCCCGCGCGGCGGTAGCTATTTCCGGTGCGGTGCTGCTTTCAACGATGGTTGCAAGTCGATCGATGCCAAATCAGCAAGACAAGGCTCTTCACGCCGGCGTCTCCGGCGTGTTGGCGGCGGGCGCAGCAGCTTATTTTCATTTTGTTCAAGATATGTCCCCTGAAAAGTCGGCCCTCGCTGGAGGAGCGGTCTCGCTTTTGATTGGCGCCAGTAAAGAGGCCCTGGATCCGACCTGGGGGGGGAATCGATCTAAACAGGACATGAAGGCCAATATGATTGGCGCGGCGCTGGGTACAGTGACCGTGTATTTGTCGTTCAAATTTAACTAGTTCGAGCGCTCGTCCTAGGGATTTAACCAGCATTTAGTAAAATTTGGGCTAGGCGAGCGTTGACCCGCCGACTTTGCGGGATGATAGTGCCCACTATGTTTTCGGGAATCGTAGAAGCAACCGCGTTGGTCCTGTGGGTCAATGAAGTTGAAAAGGGTAAACTCGTTCGAATCGGTCTTTCGCGTCCGCGAGAGTTCAATGATCTTAAGCCAGGTGATTCGGTTGCGTCGGATGGCGTCTGTTTGACCGTCGAAAGCCACGACGAAGAAACCATTGTCTTTGCGCTCGCTGCCGAAACTTTGGCGGTAACAAATTGGCAATCTTCCACCGGCCCGTCCGATCTTGTCGGCCGTCGAATCAATTTAGAGCGAAGCTTAAAAATGGGTGACCGTATCCATGGCCACTGGGTCACGGGTCACGTCGATGCGGCCGTCAAAGTCATCAAGGTCGAAGAGCTGCCGGGTATGCGCGTGATCGACGTAGAAATCCCACTGGCACTTCGACCAATGGTTTGGAAAAAGGGAAGTTGGGCCATCAACGGCGTAAGCCTCACCGTGAACTC
>JAXMMN010000176.1:0-10099 GCA_034366485.1 Bdellovibrionales bacterium | reverse complement strand
GCAATTCGAGCCGCATTCAGCACTTTTTGCCGGAACACCTGGGCAAAAAGGTCTTGAACAAATTCAACTGTGGTCGAAAACCGCAGCAAGTCTTACGCTTACAACTGGTTGCACGATTTTTGAAATAGGCGATGGACAAGGTTCAGACGCGCTCCAGTTTTTTAGAGAAGCTGGTTGGACGGACCTAGAACTTGTCCGTGATCTTTCGGATCGCGAGAGAATGATCGTGGGAGTACATCATGGATAAAATGAAAGTCGTCGGCGGTCGAGTTCTTCGCGGAACCGTAAAGACAAGTGGCGCAAAAAACAGCGCTTTGAAATTGTTGTTCGCCAGCCTTTTGGCCGACGGGCGCCACACGTTTCATAACGTCCCAAAACTCATGGATGTCGACTCGTCGGCGAATCTATTGGAGAGCCTTGGCTGCAAAGTTGAGCGTCGCGATCGCACGGTCATCGTCGATGTAAAGCCTCCAGAAAGTTTCGAAGCACATTACGATCTCGTTCGAAAAATGCGCGCAAGCATTTTGTGTCTCGGTCCGTTGTTGGCGAAATATGGACAAGCTCAGGTCAGTCTGCCAGGGGGCTGTGCCATCGGCACTCGCCCGATCAATCTTCACCTTGATGGGATGAAGGCGATGGGTGCGGAGATCGAACTTCGTGGCGGCTATGTGCACGCCTCTGCAAAGCGCTTGAAGGGCGCAAACATACTTTTTGAATTTGCGACCGTCGGTGGAACTGAAAACATCATGATGGCAGCGACCCTGGCAGAAGGTGTCACGACAATTGAAAATGCCGCGAAGGAACCGGAGATTGTCGATCTCGCTAACTATCTTAAAAAGATGGGCGCGAAAATCGAAGGAGCCGGCACGAGCATTATTCGCATCGAAGGTGTTGAGAAACTTAAGCCAGCGGAACATTCCGTGATTCCTGATCGTATCGAAGCTGGAACATTGATCATCGCAGGAGCAATCGCGGGCGGTGATGTGACGGTGACGGACTGTGTGCCGGAACATTTAGATGCGCTGCTGATGAAACTTCGCGAAGCCGGATACGGAATTGAAACCTCGGCGAACTCCGTGCGAATTCGTTCTACCGGTGGCGCGCGTTGTGTGGACGTGACGACTGCCCCACATCCGGGATTCCCAACCGATTTGCAGGCGCAATTTATGGCGCTCATGTGTGTCAGCGAAGGTGTCAGCGTCATCACTGAAACAGTTTTTGAAAACCGCTTCATGCACGTTACTGAACTTCAGCGTCTGGGTGCTGACATCACTCCCAAAAGCCGCGTGGCTGTTGTGCGCGGCAAACCAGGCGGTCTGGAGGGCGCGCCAGTGATGGCGACAGATCTTCGCGCAAGCGCAAGCCTCGTCTTGGCGGGCTTGGCAGCGCGAGGTGAAACAGTTGTCGGTCGCATTTATCATTTAGATCGTGGCTATGAAAATCTTGAATTGAAGCTCGCATCACTCGGCGCATCGATCGAGCGAATCAAATCGGATGACAGAGAGCCTGCCGAAGCCTAGCGTTTCGAGAAGATGAAAATTAAAATTTTAGATTCTAATACGGGCTTTTCGCTGACCGAACTTCTTGTTGGTGTTGGAATCATGGGTATCGTTGCGCTGGCAATGGCGACGATGTTCGCCAGCAGCTTTAACGACATGAGATCTCTTAAAGAGAGTCTTGCGATGCGAGACCTCGAAACGCGCACTCGGCAAATTTTATTGCGTCCCGACTATGCCAGTTGTTTGCTCCGCGGTCGAACGCTGGACACCACGGTGAATCCTGCGACTTGGAATCCTCCGATCGCAACACTTCCAGTCGCCTATCAGCTTCCGGCTCCTGCGATGCCGGCCGCGTGCACGGAGCTCGGCGGAATATTGGTTCAACCAAACGCGATCATCGGTGATAGCTCCGCTCGTGTCGGAACGCTCACAATGACAGAAACTTTAGATGTTGGGGCCGGCAACTATTCTGCGACACTTGCGATTGCTCCGGATGCACAAAGCCTCGCGCGAAGTCTTCGCGAAATTCGGATCCCTCTTCAGTTTCGGGTCGATCTTACGAGCGGCACACCAAATGCGCGTCCATTTCTAAGTGTTGATCTCGGTGCGGCCGGGGCAGGCGCTGGAGCAAAGGCCGTGATTGAACTCAAGTGTTCTCACGCAGGCTCAGTTTGTGTACCGCCCGCTTGCCCGGCAGGTTGGACAGTTCTCGGAACGTCCACGTCCTTTACGGCCGGTGCGGGTCCAAACTGGGGAATTACAGAGTCGCGGCACTGCGAGGCCCCGACTTCCGGCGGTCAGGTGATTGAACTCAAATGTTCTCACGCAGGCTCAGTTTGCGTACCGCCCGCTTGCCCTGCAGGTTGGACAGTTCTCGGAACGTCCACGTCCTTTACGGCTGGTGAGGGTCCAAACTGGGGAATTACAGAGTCGCGACACTGCTTGTCGCCATAGCGACCTAGAAGAAAAAAGGCGAAAAAAAACCCCAACTCCGGAGGGGCCAGAGCGGGGGTCGAGGCTGACTTCTGAGGGGAGAAGTCAGAGCCGAGACTCTCTACCGAAAAAGGAGGGGCCTCTTCGGCGGAGGATTCTATCGCTTACGCGACAAAAAGACTCGAACACAAATTTAGCGGTGGGGGTCGAAACCTAATCTACTTGCGCAGACTCTGTCGCGATTGTCTCACCGATCGGACTCGCCGCGGTCTGCTGATCGCGTGCCCTTGAAAGGCCCGAAATCAGCAGAATCGCAACGATGTACGCTGTGATCAGGAGAGGGGTTATCCAGCGACGTGTAGGACTTTGAGCAGATATCTTTGTTGCTAACATGTCAGTCATACGTTCCGTAGCCAGGGTTCCCGATCACACCGACGTCCGATTACCGGACGACCGATTTCTTATGTGTTAGCAATCAGTGGGCCAATCGTTAGGAAGTTTAGATCGGCTTGGCTGTTTGTAAGATTCTGCGTCTACTCAATCCTAGACGACCGTCGCGGTGCACATCTGTCATTCGTCCTCTAGAATAATCTCCTGACCAGAAAAGTTTCGGTTCCAAATAAAAACTGGAATTCGACCTTGGTACTGAATTGGAACCACGCCGAAGCAAGAGGACAGCGCGAACGTGACGGGCGATAAGGCTCAAAAATCTGGAAACAAGACATGGATTGTTCGGGATCGTGAGGGGAAAATTTATGGTCCCTTCAACACCGATCAAGTTCTTGTTCAAATCGATCGCGGCTATTTTATGGGCGGCGAAGACGTCGCACTTTACCCCGGTGGAAAATGGATTCCGATTTCCAACGCACCAGAATTCTACGACCGACTCCTCGATGCGCTCTCGCAAGAATCTGCAGATAAGGCCGCTGATAAAGCAGCTGAAAAGAAAAAACCAGATCGGACAAATCATCGAAATGAGGATCGATCGGGAATGGGCCAAAACCAAAGGCCTCCAACCGGAGTCGGTGGGCCCGGCGCAACGGGTGTAAACGGCGGCGCGGTCGGTGCTACTGGTGCAAATGGTGCTACTGGTGCAAATGGCGCAACCGGCGCAAAAACGGCGAAGACCGGCAATCCTGGCAATGCGCTAGCAGTGACGAGACCGTCGGCTCCAATTGAAATTCAAAATAATCTTCCAGCGATCGCAAACTCAGGAAAGCAGAACAACGATCTCCCGGCCGTGATTGAACTTACGGACTTAAAAAAACTTGAAAGTCTCGAAGAGGATGCGGATGACGAAAAGCGTTCGCCGCTTCCGATTATATTGGTTCTCCTTGGTCTCGCCGTGGCCGGCGCTGTTTTTTTTCAAGAGGAGATTTTTGGGCCGGCGCAAACGACGGCGGGTCGAATTCGTCTGATCGCTCCTAGAAAAAACCAAGCCGAGATGCCGATCGAAAAGATTAAGGACAAGTATCGTCGCGCGATTTTAGCGTTTCAGACCGACTTGTTTAGCGGCTATCAACGAGCACAAAGTGAACTAGTCGAAGTTGTCGAGGGTCTTCCGAAGGATCCCGAAAAAGCGGCGGCCACTGTCGAAGTGTACTCGACGCTGTGCCTTTCGTATCGCGAGCTTTGGCCCTACTCGTATCAAGACGCGCAAGACATGAAGGTCCTTCGAGAAGTTCTGCAAGACGCCAAGCGACTGGATCCGGCCGGTCTGCACGGGGCAACGTGTGAAGCTGTTCAATTGCTTCTTGCGGGTCGGTACCGCGAGGCCGATCAGCTAGCAGCAAGCCGCTTAGAGGAAGAAGGACAAGCGCCGGTTCTTTTTGAAATGCGTGCTGACGCCTATCTAAGTGTTCGCGACAATTCAAATGCCGCAATTTACTTTGAACGAGCGCGACTTCTTTGGCCCGCGTGGCAGAAAATTGCAGTGGGCGAGGCGCGGGCACGGGCACGTGCAAAAAACTTTGGACAAGCGATGACGCTTTATCGCGGAGTCATTCAGCAGGTACCGACTCATCCTGTTGCAAAAATTGAGTTGGCCTTAATTGAATTCAAAGAGTTCGACAAACAAGATCAAGCTCTCCAGCTTTTGTCGTCAGCCTTGAACGGCGACGAAAAGATTCCTAGGACCGTGGAATCTTCGGGGTGGCTTGGGATGGCGGAGATCGCGCTTCGTCGAAATCAACGTAAGCTTGCGACCGAACATGCAAGAAAAGCTTACGGGCTAAACACGGGAAGTGTTGAGGCCCGAGACTTTTTAGCGAAGTTAGCCGGTGAAGCGGAAGTGAAGGGCACCAAAGTTGCCGCCCGAGAACTTGTGTTTTTGGGTGATCAACACGCGAAGTCCGGTGATTGCTTTCAAGCACAAGCCGAATATAAAGCGGCCTTCGATGCAGAACCTAAAAATGGTGTTGCCGCCATGAAGGCGGGAAAATGCCTGTGGCAATTGAACCAATCTGCGGAAGCAATTGAATGGATGAAGAAGGCGATTTATGCCGAGCCAAAGCTTTCGGCCGCGTACGTGGAACTCGCAGACTACTATGCTCTTCGCTACGACTATCAGTCGGCATTCAAAATTTTGCAGCGGATTCAACAACAGCAACCAAACAACTACGAAGTCCTGCGCGGCTATGCCCAGGTAGAACTTCGAAGAAATAATTTTGAGGGTGCTGTTCAATACGGCAACCGAGCGTTGAAACTTTACGGTACGGACTTAGAAACATTTCTCCTGATGGCCAAAGCCCACTTCGGCTTAAAGCAATTGGCTGAGGCGCAGTCCTTTGCGCAGAAAACATTGGAAATCGACGGCGGAAATGTCGAAGCACACAGCCTTTTAGGCAAAATCGAAGCAGGCATTCGCGGCGTAGAACAGGGAGCTGCGTACCTACAGAAGTTGATGAATCAGATTGTTCTATCGAGAGGAGCTGCGGTTCCTCCGGCGGCGATCGCGTACCGAGTCGCACTTGCAGAAATCTATATGTACGACGACAAACTTCCGCAGGCAGAACAAGCGGCGAGACAAGCGGTTTCACTGGATCCAAATAGCAAAGAGGCACTCGTAACGTTGGGCCGAATTCTTCAGGGGCAGGGACAGGTCCGAGACAGTTTAGAAATGTATTTAAAGGCTGCTGTCTTGGATCCGGCAGATGCCGATCCTATTTTTTATGCCGGTCATGTGTATATTGAAGTGGGAAAATTTGCCGATGCGATTGCTCAGTTTCAGCGGGTCTTGAAAGTGAACCCGCGGTATCCGCGCGCGCATGCTTCTTTGGGGCGTGCCTACTTAAGACAAAATCAGTTTCAAGAGGCACTCAACGAAGCGAAGAATGAACGCGATCTCAACCCCGAATTGGGCGAAGCCTATTTACTGGCGGGTGAGGCGTTCTACGGATTGCGCCAGTACTCGAACTGCACAAGTGAATATCAAAAGGCGACAGCGAAGGGTGCGGTCAACGCAGGTATTCTAGTAAAGATGGCTCGTTGCGCTCGTCTAAGTGGATCAGATGAATCGGCACAGTCACTGCTTCGCCGGGCGCAGTCTTTGGAAAGTGGAAACCCTGACGTTTACAAAGAACAGGGCGCGCTGTTTCACAGCAAGGGACAGGCAGACGAAGCGATTGCGGCGTATGACACCTACCTGCGACTTGTGCCGAGCGCCGACGACAAAGCGGAAATTGAAGATCGAATTCGAAAAGTTCAGTCGGGTGATTTCAACGTTGAAGGACCATAAGGAGTCGAAGTATGACAGAGATTGCAGGGAGTCTTCGCGGCATGCAGGATCGCTTTCAGACAGGCATCAAACAAACATCCTCGAGCTTTGCGCTTCAAGCGCTTCGGCTGGTTTCGGGCTCAGTCTTGGGATTTACCGTTGGCCTCGTCGTCCAAGAGGTTCTCGGCCAGCCCAATGAAATAACGTTGGCCTTCGTATTCTCATATCTTACGGTGTTGGGTGCATTTTGGCGGGTTTCCAGAGGTTGGGGCTTCCCGACTTTGCTGGTTTTTGACCTGATTGCGGCTCTCGTCGGACTGTTATTGAGGCTTTACGTCATGGTTGCACCGGGCGCCTAGTAAACAGCTACTTTCTTAGTCACTCTTCTCACTTGCCTCATTCGTAAAACCTCACTACTCTGGCTCTTCGTTTCCGGAGAGGTGGCCGAGTGGTTTAAGGCACCGGTCTTGAAAACCGGCGAGGGAGAAATCCCTCCGTGAGTTCGAATCTCACCCTCTCCGCCACTTAAACTACAAATTCTATTATGTCGGATCGATGATGATAAAGGCCGCTGTCTCGGGGTCAAAAATCACGTTTTGAGGCTGTATCCCAGGAGTTTTTCCCGCGTATCGCGTGAGAGGAAACAACTTTAAGAATTTGGGATTGTAGATCGAAAGCCAGGCTTCGTATTGAGTCAGGATTGTCGCGCGAGCTGAATCACTCAATTCACTTTGCGCGTTTTCCATGACTTCTTTGACGGTTAGCCCGTTTCCCATTGGAAAGAGCGCCGTGTGTTCGCTTTCATTGACGGCGATATGTCGCAAAACTGGGAAACCGTTGGCGGCAAGTACCGCTTCTTCGCTCAAAGACTTTTTCAGCCCGCGCAGATCCCAATACTTTTTTACTTTCATGTAATGGCCTTCGGAGTTTTGCACCAGATATGCAGTTCCGTCTTTTCCAGACCCGTTGCCTAGGATGCCGACCATTTTGTAGGTCGACCGATCGACATCAAAATGGGTGATACCCGTGTTTTCAGTGATGATGGACGTACGTCCGTGAATTTGGCCGATTCGATTTTCAAAGAGTCGACGAGTTCCGACGGCAAGCTGCAGGAACTCGTTTGAGCAATCTGGGCCACTCGGCTTAGGCCCAGCAAAAACGACTCCCGCGATGATGAAGACGCTGAAGCATCCAATCAGACTTCGCATTCATTCTGATCGGCCGAAATGCGTTTCAGCTGAACACTCGCGAAATTCTACTCTTCGTAGACCGAATGGAGAATGGTTTCATATTTGCCAGACTCTGGGTTGAGTAAGACCCAGCGGCGACTTGATCCAGAACCGCCGTACATTTCGCTGTACAGATCAATCGTATAAAGCTGGCACTCGCTCGGGGCGTGGAAGCAGCTGTAGATAGAAGCGATCTCGTCGCTTGCCAGTGGGTTCGCAAGGTCTTTGTTTCCAGCGATAAACTCGTCGATTTGCAATTTAGTTGGCTTTTCGACTTGGCTAGAAACTTCCTCGTAGCCGCTGCTCCACATTTCTCGGCGGTCATCTTTAGCGACCTTCTCAACAAGTGCGAGCTGCTCCTGTTCGTTTAGCTGTGCAAGAGCGTGACTTGAGAAACCCAATACAAAAGCGATCGTCAAAAGTGCTTTCATAGATCTTCCTTTATTAAAATTGTTGCGCAGCAAAGCTAATGGCCGCGACTCTCGTAGCAACGGAAGCATTAAATGTCGATAAAAAACAGAATCGGCCGTTGATGCCAGTCCACCCAGTGGTTTGCTAAGTTATTTGAAACTTTAGGGTTTATCCTTTTAAAATGTCGTCATGGTAAAACTTAAACTATTCGCATTAATTCTTTTATCGCTCAACCCGGGCGCCGGCTTCGCGTCCGTCGGAGATTGGAAGCGAGCCGTATGGGCCATCGGGATTTTTGTGACGGCGGGGTTTGCACACTCGGCGCTAGCGTCGACGGGGCCTGTTCCGTTTGTTGCAGGAATAACAGCTATGCTCGTCATCTGGTTGGCGATCGCTTGGAAATCGATTCGAACTGTCATCCTAAATTCAAAAACAGCGGTCTTATGGAAAGCCGTATTGGCGACGGTGATATTTGTTTCCTTTTCTAAGGCGGGTCGTGAGTACTTCTTTATCGGCGTACCGTATCGCATGCAATCGGCCTCGATGACGCCGGTGATTGATAAGGAGGAACATATTTTTGTTTCGAAATTGGGTCGCGAATATGAAAACGGTGACAGGCTCTTGGTGTCGGTAAATGAAATGCTCATCGTCGGAGTTCTGTGCGGTAAAGCCGGTCAACGAGTTGAAATTCGTAATGGACAAGTCTATTTGGACGGTACGGAATCAAATTGTATCGACGGCATTATTCGCGATCCTGCGGGCGATTTATCTTCAGGCGGAATTCCTGACGAACATGTTTTTATTTTGAACAATGGAATTCTTGATAGCTCGCGTGTCGGTCCATTGAAGCGTGAATCTATAAAAGGAAAAGTCGTTTTCAAAATTCGAGATGTGCCAGGCGGCCGGATCATCAACACCGTCATGGGTTGGCTTGCACCGCTATGAGAGTTTTTAATTTTCCTGCCCAGGTCTCACTGTGTTCAAATCCACGATTGCAATGATGTCGCTGATGCTGATCGCTCCCAGCGTGCCGCTATCGGCATCGCCTGGTGGGAAGCTAGAAAGCACGACAACTTCATTTGGCCCGACAATGCCGCCGTTTTTTTCTGCATACAGCCCGAGGGGAGATGTGACGTCCGCCGCACCAAAAAAGTATGGCTTAGATTCCGAACCAGCTTTGTAAAACAAGTTGGCGCCGTTGATCGCAATCGTCCATGCCCCAAGTTTTTCTTCACGCATGAGACGAACTTTATCACCAGGCACAGCGACGATTCGTTTAACCACCGGATCCATTTTATGGGAAAAGCGATAAAGTATAATGTCGCCGCGTTTAGGTTGATTGCATGCGTACCAATTCAAAGTAGCAGAAAACATCTGCCCTTGTTCTAATAGGCCACGCATATAGACGTCTGCCATTTTTAGGTCAACTTTTTGCCCGGGACAGACAGCCTTGTCGAATGCATAAAGCGGTTTGTCTTCTGGGGCCTGTACTTCTGGTGCCGGCACGTCGGAAGCCCGCATGTAAAAAAAGACCGCAACACCAATCACCAGAAGCGCAGCGCCGCCAATGGCGACAGACTTCACTCTGCTATCTATAAAGCTCAAGAAACGCTCCCGGGTTTGGGCATTTGATTTTCAGCGAGCTTTGAAAGAGATCGCATATACTTTTGAAAATCAGGGTCTTCACCTTCGAGCAGCGAATCGAGGGCTTTTCGAAAATCAGGTCGTCTTAGCCAAAAGTGAATGTAGTCTTGCCAACTCGACCAGTGCCGTTTGGTGCGCGCATCCATCTCGTCCTCATAAACTAAAATGAAAGCGCGCTCGAAGAGAGAAACAAGAATATCAAAAATGATATTTTTTCTCTCTTTTTGTTCGTCAGAAAGATGCTCGTCGCCAATGTACTTAGTCATCAGCTGCAAGTCTGAGTGCTTTAAAAGAAGAATAGAGAACTCTGCATACTCATCAGAAAGCTTTTGATAGATTTCGTCGTCTTCATTTTCTCGTTCCTTGCGTTGATCCAACATGAAAACCGCAATAGCGAACGGAAAACCGATGACTGTCACAACGTAGCTTGCCATTTCCCAATATTCTAACGAGGTCAATTTGTGCTCCGCTTGGCGCGTTCGATGCGCGCTGTTGCTTCATCTATGGCTGCTGTCGAGACGATCACCGCTGAACCGTAATCGATACCGACAGTCCTGTCGTCGGCGGCATCCAGACTTATCTGTATGCGACAGGCCAAGTTTATGATGAGACTAATTTCACTGGGTCGGCAACCTCTAGATTCGAGATTCTTTCTCACTTCCTCTATA
>JAXMMN010000175.1:0-3428 GCA_034366485.1 Bdellovibrionales bacterium | reverse complement strand
AACAAAAGAGCCGCCTTTTCCAGGCGCTGCTTCAACGCGCCCAAGTCTTCAGCATTTAATGTCGCGTCAAACTCGGGATCCACCAAGAGTTCGCGCCAAAGTGCCAGCTCCCGGTTCTGCAAGAACATCTCGCGAATTTCGGATTCCGAATGAGCGAGCTGGTTCGATGCGACCCGCGCTGCGCCTGAATTCAATCGAGCCAATACAACTTGGCTTCTACCAAATTCCAGCCAACCCATCACGCGACGGGTTCTCTCTTGCACAGGCGACTCTTGGCTGAAGCTGACAAGGCGGTCTCGCGCGCTCGCTTGCGGGCCGAGCGCCTGTGTTGCGCCTTCGGTAGCTGCGTTTGAAGTTGAAGTACTTCCGGGATCGGCGATGGAGCCTGTCACGAGGTCGCCAGAGATCGTTGAAGTTCCTGAGATGACGACAACCGGTGGTACTTCAGGTGGACCAAGTTCCGCTTGATGTAAACTTGGTGAGCAACCCGTTAAGAAAAGCGACAATAGAAACACTGATATCAGCACGAGTTCAGAAACGCTGATGCCTGGTAGCCTTGTGGAGTTTTCCAAGCCTGTGCCGCGATTGGGCGCTAGCAGACGTTGTGGAATATACACACCTGTCTCGATCCGTGACGGATTTCCCGACGTCGAATTGAGCACTTGGACTGGATCACTGTGAAAACAATTTTCTTCGGCAAACATTTTTCTAATACCACCCAGGAGCTACAACATGTTCAACGGTGCTCCTGCCATAGGTAATTGCGTCTTTCGGGCCAACGTCCGAAGGCCGAAGCGACACTTTAGTTTTGGTGAAGGCGCATACGGGGGGTCCAAACTTCAAGGAGGTCCGTCGTACGAGCGGCTAGAAAACCGCCGTTGGACCAATACCTTTTTCCATAGCGCATCGGTAGGCCCGTCGCTAGCGAGTAAAGTCCTCCGCCTTGGGCCTCTAAAAGTATTTGTCCCGCAGCCGTGTCCCACTCGGCCGTCGGCCCAAATCGTGGGTAGACATCAAAGAGCCCCTCAGCGATCAATGCGAACTTTATCGCGGATCCCATTCTTGTAACATCATTGGAGCCCCAGAATTGATAGAGTTGCTCCATGCGGTGACTGGGAATCGAACGACTGCCCAGAATTCTAAGCCCCAAACCGCGCCGATCTTTCGATGCCCCTGCGTCGAAAGCAGTGGAGCCCGGAGGGTGCAGCGTCGCAAGCAACCCAGCTGGTTGACCGGCGATCGATTTCTCCAGAGACATAAAACGCGACGCCGCCCAAGATCGCCGTTCACTTGGGTCGACAATCACACCCCAATATCCACGCGCAGCTCCCAGCGCCTCTGCCTCGGTCGGTGATTCTGCTTTTCTCATGAGCGAAAGCGCGACCGCGAAAGTCTTTTCTCCAGCAAGAAAATCGCGTGTGCCGTCAAGTGGGTCCGCCAGCCAAAAAAATTCCCCACCAGGAATTTCTTCGATACTCAATGGACCATTCGGATCTTCTTCTGACACCAAAGGAAAGTTGGAAATTTCACCAAGGCCTTTGACCATCACCTGATGAGCCATCAGATCAATATCTGAAACAGGACTGCCGTCAGACTTCTCTACCCGCGATCCGATGACAACAGCCATTCCGCGGCGAAGTACTTCATCGATGATCATTTGCCCTGCGCGCTCGGCAACAGATTTCGCCTTCGCCAAAAAATCAATGTCAGATGGGCTATTTAAAAACTTGAGGAGACGCACGCGTGAACACTCATCAAAGTCCGTCGCCATCTGCATTTCAGCCTTGGCTTTCAATCGCTTCTCCCTTCGAACTTTGGCCGGTCTTCTAAGCACGCCTGATCCGAAATTGGACCACAGATAGAGGGCTCCGCCTTCGCAAGGAACAGAAACGCTTGTGAGCAACCGGAACCTAAAGTCCTAATGTAGGAAACTTAAAGGAGATTAGCAAAATGAGTTCTTTTTTAAAATCAGGTGCCATTTGTTTGACGATTTTTGTGGCCGGTTGCGCCTCCAGTCAGGGCTTCAATCGTGGAGAACTGCGACAATCACTGATTCCAAATCAGACCATCGAGAATGCTGAGATCGCGTCAGCTCTTGCAAAAAAACCTCAGCTTCCGAAACCCTTTCGGGTCGCCGTTCACTTTCGAGAACCAATGGATGGGCAGCGCTCAAGCAAACTTTGGCGTTGGAAGGACTCCGACAAGAAATCTGTGCTTAAACTCGAAAAAAACTTGAAAGTGAAAGAGGAAGTCTCGGCCGTGTTTCCATTGTCGGGAGAACTTGTGAAGGGAGATCGGATTGAAGATTTGCGATTGGCCGCGGCCCAACAAGGTGCCGACGCACTTCTTGTGGTTTCTGGCACTAGCTCAGTGGATCAATACACGGGGAAATTAGGTTGGACCTACGCCGCCCTTGTTACGGCGCTCTTTGTACCAGCTTCGACCATCGATGCCTTGTTTCTTACTCAGGCAAGCTTGTGGGATGTTCGAAATGGCTTTCTCTACATGACCGCAGAGGCAGAAGAAACGACGTCGCAGACAGCGCCTCTGGCTTGGTTGGACGAGAAACCGTTGGTGGAAAAGTCCAAAGATGTAGCAATGAATCTGCTCGCCGAAGAGATCCATCGGCAAATTGAAGGGCTTTTGCCCCCCGGAGATCATGCAAAAATCGAATAATTTCGATAGAATACATCCGGTCGCCCGCAGTTTGAGCAGGCGATCCAGCAAAGGACCTCTGTAAAAAACTGATAAACCCTTCCCTTGGGCGTTAGTCCTGTGGTAAGCATTCGAATTCGTTTTTAAATTCTGAGGAGTACGGTTCGATGGCAAAGAAGGGCAAAGTCCGAATTATCACACTTGAGTGCACTGAGTCCCGCAAAGAAGGTAAATCACCTTCGCGCTACACCACGACTAAGAACACTCAGACACATCCAGAGCGCCTTGAGAAGAAGAAGTACAATCCTTCTATGAAGCGCCACACAGTTCATCGCGAACTGAAGTAAGTCTGGTCGATCGAGAATATTCGATCGCAAAATTCAAGAGACAGGTTTGGGAACAAATCTGTCTTTTTTTTTGCCCTAGATTTTTCCGCTACAGACTTGGGCCGAGCCACTCTCATCCTGGACTGCCCGCGTCGGACTTCGCCATGTTAACCTCTTATCTATGGCCGGTATAGAGCAGCTATTTTCGATGATGGTGAAGCAGGGCGCCTCGGATCTTCACATCTCCGCAACCTACCCGCCCTTCATTCGCCTTCATGGGCACATGATTCGCCTCAATATGCCGCCGCTTTCTCCGCAAGCTGCCGAAAAACTTGTTTTTGCGACCATGAACGAAGATCAAGCAAAAACCTTCAAACGAAACCTCGAGCTCGACTGGAGCTACAATATTGAAGGCGTCGGTCGCTTCCGAGCGAATGCTTTCATTCA
>JAXMMN010000174.1:0-1045 GCA_034366485.1 Bdellovibrionales bacterium | reverse complement strand
ACCTCTGGATGTGCAAGCCTCCGATTGGGACTACACCTTAGAAAAAAGTGGCGTCGTGCGCGTGGGCCTTAGGTCCGTCGATGGCTTAAACGAAAACGAAGCTCGCATCTTGATTGCGTCTCGATCAAACGGTCGCTTCCGTGATTTGGAAGACCTCATCCGCCGCACACAGATTTCTAAAAAATCGCTGACTCGACTTGCAACGGCGGGCGCTTTGCAAAGTGTTTTGCCACCGGGTGCTGACACACGAAAAGCACTGTTTGCGCTGCAAGGCCTCAACTTCGATCAACAAAGCTTTTTCTACGGCACCGAACCACTGGTTGCTCAATCAATGACCAGCGACGGTGATGGGCGCGAAACAATTCGCAAAGAAACGGCGTGGGAATCGGTTGCGAGAGAATTCAAGACAAAAGGATTTTCTCTGGACAACCACCCGATGAAAGTTCTGCGTGAACAGCCAGGCCTCATGACCAAACACCAAAGTGCGGAGAATCTAAAAAACCTGCCGAACGGAGCCGTGGTTAAAATGGTGGGCTTGCGTTCGCTCTTACAGAAACCGCCAACCGCCAAAGGGGTTTGCTTTGTTTCGCTGGAAGATGAAACCGGCATCTTCAACATCATCATCATGCCGGATGTGTACGAAAAGGTCCGGACAACACTTTATCTTTCAAATATTTTGGAGGTGGTCGGGCGACTGCAAAATCAAAAAGGCGTCATCCATGTCAAGGCCGCAGATCTGCGACCTTTTCAACTGCCGTCACGACTGTTGCGTCCGCCGTCGCAACCAGAGCCGTGACATTCAGAATTGGACTATCGGCCACCGTGATCGTTAGGAAACGCGTTCTGCTTCTTCTTTGTCTCAGGAAGCTTTGTTTTTCCAGAAACGAAAACCATTTGCTCCATCGCCACCCAGTTATTTCGCTTCATCCATTCTTCAATGGAGAGCGTCGTGATCAAGTCCGCAATAGCGTACTGACCATAATAGGGCTGCTCGTCGTGATGCAAGCGAACGTAGGGAGCAATCTTTGAGGCAAATGGAAGTGCC